>NZ_JBAUSA010000884.1:0-1819 GCF_049581465.1 Caballeronia sp.
GGACCGTAGTCCGATAAAATTTTTTTTGACACTGAATTGTAGTTTAACTACAATTCAAATCAAGGGGTAACGTGATCCCGGAAAAAAAGCTTTAGTCAACCAGAACATGAGTGTTTTCCCGGAGTTCACGTCTAGTTGCATGGTAATAGACCTGAGCCAATGATGCTTTCACCACAACGGCAAGGTTTATAGAACCAGCTTATGCAGGACCCCGGAGCCTCGCCAGACTGCTAGCGCCGTGCGGTGGGGCAAAAAATCAAAAGAGGAGACAACCGTTGCGATTCGACACACTCATCTCTTGAGAGCCGTGCGGCCGTAGTTCGGTCTGCCGGTCAGGTTCGCGCGCCCAGAGCTTTGGCCTGATCGCCTGCGAGCCTTCCTTCCAGCCGACACCGTCCTCCGGCCACCCCAAGTTGTTGATAAAAGAAGTCTAGAAGCAATCACGTTGCAACCAAGCCATCGCTTCCTGGCGGCATCAGGGGCCAACCGTTTTTTGTCAGGTGTTCGGAGGAGATAACAAATGAAATTTCGCAAGCTCATTGGCGCGCTCGGCGCTGCAGGTTTGTTGTGTGGCGTGTCGGCGCAGGCCGTTCAGGCTGCGGAAGCCGTTTCAGTACTGCACTGGTGGACCTCAGGCGGTGAATCGAAGGCAGTCGGCGTGTTGAAGGACGACATGACGCAGCAAGGCTATGTCTGGAAGGACTTCGCAGTCGCGGGCGGCGCAGGTGCCGCAGCCATGACCGCACTGAAGACCCAGGTTATTTCCGGCAATGCACCGTCGGCGGCCCAGATCAAGGGTCCGCTGATCCAGGAGTGGGCTGACCAGGGCGTGCTCGTGCCGATCGACTCGGTCGCCGGCGACTGGAAGAAGAATCTCCCGCCCGAAATCGACAAGGTCATCCATGCAGGTGGTCACTATGTAGCCGCGCCGTTCTCGGTGCATCGCGTGAACTGGCTGTACATCAACAAGGACGCACTCGACAAGGCAGGCGGCAAGGCCCCGACCACGTGGCCGGAATTCTTCGCGGTTGCCGACAAGATGAAGGCTAACGGCATTGTGCCGGTGGCAGCAGGCGGCCAGCCGTGGCAAGACCTGACGCTGTGGGAAGACGTGGTCTTGTCGCAGGGCGCGGGTTTCTACAAGAAGGCGCTCGTCGACCTGGATCAGAAGACGCTGACGTCGGACCAGATGGTCAAGGTGTTCGACACGGTCCGCAAGGTCCAGTCGTACTTCGATAACGGCCGTACTGGCCGTGACTGGAACCTCGCCACCGCCATGGTCATCAACGGCAAGGCCGGCATGCAGTTCATGGGCGACTGGGCGAAGGGCGAGTTCGCAGGCGCGAACAAGAAGTCCGGCACCGACTACGTCTGCGTCGCTGTTCCTGGCACGGAAAAGGCTTACACCTTCAACGTCGACTCGTTCGTGTTCTTCCAGCAGAAGGGTTCGAAGGAAGCTACGCCGGGCCAACTGGCATTGGCGAAGACCATCATGACGCCTGACTTCCAGGAACAGTTCAGCCTGAACAAGGGTTCGATCCCGGTGCGTCTGGGCGTGTCGATGGCTAAGTTCGACGACTGTGCGAAGAAATCGTACGCCGACGAACAGACAGCTATCAAGTCGGGCGGCTATGTTCCGTCGCTGGCTCACGGCATGGCTCAAGGTGACGCAACCGCAGGCGCGATTACCGACGTTGTGACGAAGTTCATGAACTCGACGGAAGATTCGAAGACAGCAGTTGCGGCCCTGGCCGAAGCAGCAAAGACGAAGTAAGCGTAGAACGTGTCTGAACCGGGCGCGTTCTTTCCAAGAAAGAAC
>NZ_JBAUSA010000885.1:0-5219 GCF_049581465.1 Caballeronia sp.
GAGGCAAGCGGACCAAGTACCCCCAACGCGCGCACATGAACGATATAAATCCGGCCGACCCTTCAATTCCCGCGTTTCTCGCCGGGGGTGGCGAAGCCGCAACCCTCATCGCGGCCATGGATTGGTCGTCGTCACCGCTCGGACCCTTGCACCTTTGGTCGCCGACGCTGACGGGCACGGTCGCCCTGATCCTGCGTTCGCCCGTGCCAATCGTGACGCTTTGGGGCGAAGACGGCGTGATGATCTACAACGACGCGTATTCCCGTTTCGCGGGTGGGCGGCATCCCCGCCTGTTTGGTTCGAAGGTCCGCGAGGGGTGGGTCGAGGTCGCCGCGTTCAACGACCATGTGATGAAAGTCGGACTGTCCGGTCGCACGCTTCGCTACGAGGACCAGGAACTGACGCTGTACCGCAATGGTGTCGCCGAGCAGGTCTGGATGAATCTCGACTACTCGCCGATCATCGACGAGCGGGGCGTGCCCGTAGCGGTGATCGCGATCGTCGTGGAGACCACGGCGAAAGTACGCGCGCAACGTTGGCTGAGGGGCGAGCGCGAGCGCTTGCGGCGAATGTTCGAGCAGGCCCCGGGTTTCATGGCCATGCTGACTGGCCGCGATCATGTATTCGAGTTGGCGAACGCGGCCTACGAGCAACTGGTCGGCGCCAGGAACGTGCTCGGCAAGACCGTTCGCGAAGCGCTGCCGGAACTTGAAGGACAAGGTTTCTTCGAATTGCTCGACGAGGTTTATCGCTCCGGAACGCCTTTCGCCGGCAATGCTCATGCAATCACGTTCAAGCGTCGTTCCGATGCGTCTTCAGAGGAGCGTTTCGTCGACCTTGTCTATCAGCCTGTGCGAAACGAAGAGGGCGACGTCATCGGTATTTTCGTGCAGGGCACGGACATTACCGACCGTTTGCACGCCGAACAATCGATGCATGCTAGCGAGGAGAAATTCCGTACCTTCGCACAAGTGATGCCGAACCAGGTCTGGGCCGCGCAACGCGATGGCCAGCTCAACTGGTTCAACGACCAGGTGTACGACTACAGCGGCGCGGCAAGGGGGACTCTGGACGGCGCGGGCTGGGCCAGGATCGTGCACCCTGAAGACTTCCCTGACGCGGCGAGGCGATGGCGCCATGCCGTCGATACCGGCTCGACCTACGAATCCGAGTTTCGCGTCAGGCGGGCCGACGGCGTGTATCGATGGCACATTGGGCGGGCACTGCCTATTCGTGACAAGGCCGGCGGCATAGCTAGCTGGATCGGCACGAACACCGATATTGAAGACCAGAAGTCTACTGCCCGCGCGCTCGAACGGCTGAACAAGACACTGGAACAGCAGGTTATAGAAAGCATTCACGACCGCGACCGGATGTGGCGCTTGTCGACCGACATCATGCTGGTTGCCAATTTCAATGCAATCATCGTCGCGGTCAATCCGGCGTGGACGCAGTTGCTCGGATGGGAAGAACACGAGCTGCTTGGCCGGTCCTTCATGGAGATGGTGCATCCGGCCGATCGCGCGGATACGCTTGTCGAAGTGGACGCGCTGAGCCGTGGCGTGCGTACTTTCAAGTTTGTGAACCGGTGCCAGCGTCGTGATGGCGCCTATGTGACGCTGTCGTGGACTGCGGTTCCCGACGAGCGGTTCATTCACGCAGTAGGCCGCGATATCACCGCCGATCGCGAGGCGGCCGAAGCGCTTCGACGCACCGAACTCGCGCTGCAGCAATCGCAGAAGCTGGAGACGATCGGCAAACTGACTGGCGGCGTGGCCCACGATTTCAACAATCTGCTACAGGTGATCTCTGGAAACCTGCAACTCCTTGAAACGGATGTGGCCGGCAACGATCGGGCTGAGCGGCGGCTCACCAATGCACTCGGGGGGGTGAACCGGGGAGCGAAGCTGGCTAGCCAGCTTCTCGCGTTCGGACGCCGTCAGGCGCTTGAGCCGAAGACGCTAAAGATTGGACGACTTATCCTTGGCATGGAAGACATGCTACGCCGCACCTTGGGCGAAGCTGTCGAGATCGAGACGGTCGTTTCCGCAAGCTTGTGGAATACCTTTGCGGACCCGACGCAAATCGAAAACGCGCTTCTCAATCTTGCAATCAACGCACGGGATGCAATGGATGGCACGGGCAAGCTGACTGTCGAAGCGGGCAACGCGTTGCTCGACGACGACTACGCGCGCGGCCACTCCGATGTGGTGCCGGGTCAATACGTGATGCTGGCCGTGACGGACACGGGGTGCGGAATGGCGCCGGACGTATTGGCTCAGGCGTACGAACCGTTCTTCTCGACCAAGCCCGAAGGCAAGGGTTCGGGACTCGGGCTCTCCATGGTCTACGGTTTCGTCAAGCAGTCCGGCGGCCATCTCAAGATCTACACCGAGCCGGGGTACGGTACGACCGTCAAGCTCTATCTGCCACGCACACACGACGAGGAGGACGCGGCGCCGCCGCTTGAGATCACTCCGTTGGTCGGCGGGGCGGAGACCATTCTTGTCGTGGAAGATGATGACGGTGTCCGGGCCACCGTGATGGAGATGCTGATAGGTCTGGGGTACTGCGTGCTAAAGGCTGACGACGCCGCTAGCGCTCTCGCCATTATCGAGAGCGGGATTCCCGTCGACCTGCTTTTCACCGACGTGGTCATGCCCGGTACCCTGCGAAGTCCTGAGTTGGCTCGCCGTGCGCGAGAGCGGTTGCCGAACATGGAGGTGCTATTTACGTCGGGCTACACGGAAAATGCGATCGTCCATGGCGGGCGTCTGGATGCGGGCGTCGCATTGCTTGGCAAACCCTACACGCGTGAAGCGCTCGCGCGAAAGATCCGGCAGGTACTGTCCAATCACGGGCAGCGGATCGCTTCCATGCCATTGGCGCTTAGTGCGGTTAGTGCGGTCAGTGCGATGGGTGCGGTCAGCGCATACGACAGGTCGGGCAATGGCCTTTCCCCGGCACGGCCTCTTTCCATCCTGTTCGTGGAGGATGACGACCTGATTAGATCGGCTACCTGTGAGCTGCTACGGGAAATGGGGCATACGGTGGTCGAAGCGGCGGACGCCGCATCGGCATTAGTCATTCTCGAAACCAACTATGTCGATCTGCTCATCACGGATGTCCACTTGCCCGGCCTGTCCGGAGAGGAACTCGCGAAGCGCGCCCGGGCGATGCGCGAGCACATAGGCGTTGTGTTCGCAACGGGAGAGCAACATGTCTCGGACGTGCCCGGATACCGTGTCCTGCGCAAGCCCTATGACCTGCCAAGCTTGCTGGCGGTGCTCGCGGTCGCGAGATAACCCGCGCATGTTCAACGGCGACGGGGCGGCGGCTCTAGAGGCCGGTCCCCTGGAATCGTCGGTCAGGCCGGGCCGCAACCCGACCCCATCCATAAAAATAGCGAGAAACATTTGTTAATGCGAATGATTTGCATTAACATGGCGAAGCTTGTTCTTTTGCGCCTCCCGTTCAGTAGGCCATCTGAACCCGGTTTTTGCTCCACGCGTGCCCATATGTAGCTGTACTAAAAAAATGTTGAATCACCCCGACGCTCGCGCGTTGCGCTTCTTCGCCGATCATGCTTCGTCCACTGCAGCCGCCGCTCCCGCATGCCAATGCCGGCCGATGCGCTGCGTGCGCTCTCGGATGGTGACATGAGACCTGTGCTGGTCCGTCTTCATCGGTGGTTCGGAATTGGAATTGCCGCGTTCCTGTTTTTGTCCGGCACGACCGGCGCCATCATCGCGTGGAATGTTGAACTCGATACGTTGCTGAACCCCGGGTTCTACTACGCCCGTGCCACTGCGCCGGCGCTATCGTCGCTCGAACTTGCCAATCGCGTGGAGGCGGCCGACCCGCGCCTGCGCATCACTTATTTGCCGCTTGCGGTCGAGCCGGGCCACACGTTACTAGCAAGGGTCGAAGGCCGGCTAAATCCCGCGACGAATCAACCCTATGATCTCGGCTTCAATCAAGTTGCCATCGATCCGGCGACCGGCTCAATCCAGGCACGCCGCGAGTGGGGGGCGTTCTCGGTGAAGCGTCTGAACCTGCTGCCTTTCATCTACGAACTGCATTTCACGCTGCACCTTCCGGCCACCGCGAGCGGGATCGAGATTGGCGTGTGGCTGCTGGGCGTTGTCTCGATCGTGTGGCTGGTCGACAGCGTGATTGCGCTGGCATTGTCGTTCCCAAGTTTCAAAGCGTGGCGCAAATCGCTGGCGTTTCGCGTGCGGCGTGGCGGCTACCCATTGACGTTCGACCTGCACCGCTCGGGCGGCGTCTGGGTCTGGGGTTTGCTGGCGGTTATCGCGCTGACCTCCGTGTCGATGAACCTTGGAACGCCGGTGGTGCGTCCAGTCGTGGCGCTGTTCTCGAAGCTTGCGCCCGCGCCGCTGACCGACCCCCGTTTGCTGCCTGCGGTGAAGCCCGGTACGGTCGAATTGAGCCGGGAGCGCATTGTGGAACTGGCGGGGCAGTTGCGGGGAAGATTGAATATCGATGAAGCGCCGGGCGCCACGTTTTATATGTCATCGCTGCATGTCTACGGCGTCGGCTACTTCGGGCCGGGCGGGGAGGCCGCCGACGGCAAGTTGGGTAACGCCTGGACCTATTGGGACGCAGTGACCGGAAAGGAAATCGGCGACTCGATACCCGGCCAGGGAAGTGCCGGCGACGTGTTCTTGCAAGCTCAGTTTCCCCTTCATTCCGGCCGTATTCTTGGCCTGCCTGGACGGATCATGGTGAGCGCCATGGGTGTGGTGATCGCGATCCTGAGTGCGACCGGCTTGCTGATCTGGATGAAGAAGTGGAAGGCGCGGCGGACCGCGGCCCGTCGCGTGCGCGAGGCGGCAGCATAACGACGGCGATGCCCATGCCCACTCAAGCAACGTCCACCACGATTTTCCCTTGCGCCGTGGCGGTCGTGATTGCGTCATAGGCGAGTTCCGCCGAACTCAAATCGAAGCGGCGGCCATCGAGTTTTGGCGTGAGCTTGCCAGCGTCCGCGAGGCGTGTGGCTTCGCGCAGCATCGCGGCGTGGTGGGCGCGATGTTTGCCGCTAAGCAGCGGATACAGCGTGAACACGCCCGAGTAGCTTGCCTCGCGAAACGACAAGGGCGCTAACGCATGCGTGCCCCACCCCAACGCGCTCACTACGTGGCCGAAATGCTTCACCGCTGCAAACGATGCATCAAGCGTCGCACCGCCGACGG
>NZ_JBAUSA010000886.1:0-2846 GCF_049581465.1 Caballeronia sp.
CGCCGACTTATTGCGCGAGCACCTGCAAGCGCGGTGCGAGCGTGGTCAGCATGAGCGCATCGAGCGGCATGGGCTTGGCGAAGTAATAGCCTTGCGCTTGCGCGGCGCCCATGTCGCGCAGGACCGCGAGCGTCGCGACATCTTCCACGCCTTCGGCAACGACTGTCAGGTCCAGCGACTCGGCCATCCGCACGATAGCCCGCACGATCGCCCGGCTGCGCGGGCTCGTGGTCAGTTCGAAGATGAACGACTTGTCGATTTTCAGGCCGCTGAACCGATACTGGTGCACGTAACTCAGCGACGAAAAACCCGCGCCGAAATCATCGAGCACGACCGACATGCCCTCGTCCGCGAGACGCTGCATGGTCAGGCGCGCGAGATCAGGCTCCGCCACCAGCGCGCCTTCCGTCAATTCGAGGCAAATCCGTGACGGCGCGACGCCGTGGACGGCGAGGAGGGCAAGGACATCGTCGGCGAACTCCGGGCGCGTCATGCTGTAGCTCGAACAGTTCACATGGACCGGCGGCCAGTCCGCGTGCTCGCGCTCGGCAAGAATGATCGCGATGCGCGTCAGCATGTAGATATCGAGCCGGCCGATCAGGCGCAAGCCCTCTACGGCGGGCAGGAATTCGCCGGGCGCAATGATTCGGCCATAGGGCTGATGCCAGCGAATCAGCGCTTCGAGCGCAATCAGCTGGCCGTTGGTCACGTCGACGATCGGTTGAAAGTAAGGTACCAGTTCGTCATCGCGTTTCAGCGCATTGCGCAGCGCCCCTTCGCGCTCCACCTGATCCGATACTTCGCGCCGTAACTCGTGGTTGAAGACGACGAAGCTGTCGCGGCCGCCGTTCTTCACGCGATACATCGCCGTGTCGGCGTCTCGCAGCAGATCTTCCGGCTCGCTGTGAAACTGTTGGTCCGCGCTCACGATGCCAATGCTGCACGACGAGAACACCCGGTGTTCGTCGATATGAAACGGCAGGTCGAACGCGGCGAGGATCCTCTCCGCGATCCCCACGGCGGCCTCGGGCGGCAAGCCCGGCGAGAGGACCGCAAATTCATCGCCACCCAGGCGCGCGAGCAGATCGTCGCTCTCGCGCAGGCAACTGCGCAGGCGTGCGGCCGCCTGCACGAGCAGCATGTCGCCGAAATGGTGGCCGAGGCTGTCGTTCACGACCTTGAAGCGATCCAGGTCGATGAACATGACCGCGAGTTGCTGCCCGGTTTCGCGATAGTCGTGCCACGCTGCCTGAAGCCGCTTGAGCAGGTGACTGCGGTTGGGCAGGCCGGTCAGCGCGTCGTGCGAATTCTCGTGCTGGAGGCGGGCATTGGCGTTGTCGAGTTCGTGGGTGCGCTTTTGCACACGCGCCTCCAGCTCGAGATTCGCGGCGTGCAAAGCTTCGGCAGCACTTCGACGCGACAGCGCGGTATCGATATGACGCGACACGAACGTCAGCAATTCCTGGTCGCGCCGCGAGTAGCGCACCCGGGACGAATAACTTTGGACGGCGAGCACGCCGCGCACGACATCGCCATCGAATAGCGGAATGCCTAGCCACGAGCGCAGACGCAGGTCCTCGCTTGCAACGTCGATTTCGCCCGTGTTCACCAGCCGCGTGGCTTCGGCGAGATCGATCAGGCAAGGCCGGCGCTGACGGATCACGTACTCGGTCAGACCGCGCCGGCCTGCGCGCGGGGCGGGATCGACACTCACCTTTTCGTCGACGTAATACGGGAACGACACCGTCTGCGTCGTGTGCTCGTACAGCGCGATGTAGAAATTCCGTGCGTAAAGCAACTCACCGACAATGCTGTGCAAACTGCGGAAAAACTCGACCATGTCGCCGTGTCGGCTGGACAGTTCGGCGATTTGAAATAGGGCGCCTTGCAGGTGTTCCGCGCGTTTTCGTTCGGCGATTTCCTGGCGCAATGCCTGATTCAGTTCGGACAGCTCGGACGTCCTGCGCAGCACCGTTTCTTCAAGATCGGCTCGATGCAGGATCCGGTCGAGCGCCATGGCAACGTGGCGCGCCACGACTAGAAAGAGCGCGCGTTCCTCGACGGTGTACACCCGTGTCACGTCGTAGACCTGCATCGCCAGCATGCCGAATACTTCGTCGGTAGCGTTCTTGAGCGGTGCGCCCATCCAGAATTCCGACGGGGTTCCCAGGCCATAGAGCCAGCCGTCCCTTTCGGCCTCGCGAATGCCGGCGGCATCGATTAAAAGAGGTTGGCCCGTGGTCAGCACGTGGCCGGTAGCCGTCGGGCGGTCCGGGTCGAGAATATCGAAGGCGGTGGCGTCAAGCCCGCCCGTATCGGTCGTATCGACGAAATAAGGGTAGGTGATCTTGCGATTCGGCTCGTCATAGAGCGCGAGATAAAAATTCTCGGCATCGATCAGCGTCGCGAGCTGACGATGCACGCCGCCTACGAATGTCGCGCAGTCGCTCCCCGTACTGGCGAGATACGCAATTTCGTACAGCACGCGCTGGGTGTGCTGGGCCCGGGCGAGTGCTTCGGTCTGGAGTGTTTCGCCCAACTCGCGGCTCAGGGCCGTCAGTGTCGGATCGCTCGCATGGGCGACCGGCGCGATTAGCCAGCCGAGCACGCTTTCCCCCGTACCCGTCGGCCAGGCATGGAGTTTGTGCGTCGAGCAAAAGGAGCCGAATTCATCCGGGTCGATATTCGCCGGCCAATGTTGGCCCGGATCGCCCTGACCCGCGAGATGGAGGTGTTCGCCCGTTTGGTACCACGCCCACTCGGTTGTATAGCCTTGTGCGCGGGCGGTTCGCAACAGCGCGTCGATCGGATTGGTCGCGCCGTTGGCCGCCGACGCCGGTTCAACC
>NZ_JBAUSA010000887.1:0-5385 GCF_049581465.1 Caballeronia sp.
TGTCAGGTTGCCGTGTCGGTAGGGTAAGATTGGACGATGAAAAAATCGAAAGCGCTCTATCACCGTCACCGCTTTCCGGCTCACGTCATCAGTTGCGCAGTGCGATGGTATTTTCGTTTCCAGTTGAGCCTGCGCGACATCGAAGAGTTGCTCTTCGAGCGCGGCATGACCGTGACCTACGAGACGATCCGGTGCTGGTGCGATAAATTCGGCGCGGGCTCTGCCCACCCGGTGAAGGCGGCACGCCGCACGCCGGCCGGCACATGGCACCTTGACGAGATGTTCGTGACGTTGCGCGGCATGCCTCTGCTATGGCGTGGGGTCGACGAGCACGGCGCTGAACTCGATATCCTGCTGCAAAAGCGGCGTGACAAAGCCGCCGCTAAGCGCTTCTTCAAGCGCGTGCTGCGCTCGAACCCGGTGCCGGACAAGATCGTCACCGATCACGCTGCGTAGCTATCCGGTGGCGAAGGCCGAGATCCCGGAACTTGCGGACGTGAAGCACGTGTTCGTCAAAGCGGCAGCCCGGCTGAACAACCGCGCTGAGAATAGTCACCAGCCGACACGTGAACGCGAGCGGCGTACGCGCGGCTTTTGCGACCCGAACACACACAGGTATTTCTCTCGTGCTTCGGATCGATTCGGCAACATTTCGCACTGAAGCGACATCTGTTGCGCGCTTCGCTCCACCGCAAGCAACTCGCGACCCGCTTCGCCGCTTGGCGCGAACTCACCGACGTTACTCAAAATCCGTCTGGTTTCTGAACAGTTGCCGTACCTGCCGCCGTTCTGTCTTTTATCAGCAAGTCGACAGCGCCGTGACGAGATCTTCGTTTCTATGTCTCTAGTAGTTGGATGGGCTGATTTCAATGCCATGCGTGAGATCGTGCAGAGTTTAGGGGCCAGTTGTCTACTGCCCTGCATCTTGACGAGGAAGACTACCGCCTCGCGCGACGGTTCATTTCTGTCGTTGAGAAGCGCGCCTTGGCTCGTGACACGCTCGACCTCCTATCTTTGTCTGATGAATTCACTGGACCCGGATCGTTTACCGGACGGAAAAACTCTTTTCTCGAGGCAAGTAATTTCAATCGGCAAACATCGAGTAATATACTGGCATATACCGTTTTATAGCGAACTTCACACGAGTAGCGAGGTGCGAGGTTGGATCATCGATCTGGCCTCAAGGCTGGATGAAGGCTCGATCGTTGAGTCGATGTAACTCCTGACGAAGGTTGGTCCAGAAGTAAGTTAGTGGCATATACCATTTCGTGGCACCGGAGTGGTGGTGTTCTTTGCCCATCGGGATTTCGAAAAATGGTATATGCCGTTATATTGGCTCCCGTTGGAGCATCCGTCCGGTCCGGCACAAGACCTGAATTGGAGTGAAAGCGTGTCACGGAAGTTGATGTTGTTGCTCTGTGTGTCGGTTCCATCATTCATGATCAATCTTGATGCGAACATTGTCGCGGTCTCGCTTTCGTCGATCGCAAAGTCGCTACACGCCGATTTCGCAGCGATTGAGTGGGTGATTTCGGCCTACACGTTGGCCTTCGCTACCCTTGTCATGCCCGCGGGTGCCCTCGCGGACAGGTTAGGCCGTAAGCGGGTTCTGATCGTCGGTCTGTCAGTATTCACCATCGCATCGTTCTTTTGCGGCGCTGCCTCGTCAAGCGCAGTCCTCAATATCGCCCGCGCAGTTCAAGGCGTTGGCGCAGCGTTGCAGTTGAGTGCCGCGCTCGCGATTTTGTCGCACGGCTTTCAGGGCAGGGAAAGAGCAAGGGCATTCTCGTTCTGGGGGTCGGTCGTCGGCGTCGCCATCATGCTCGGGCCAATCGCCGGCGGACTCATTACCCAGTTGCTCGGCTGGCAATGGGCCTTTTACATCAATCTTCCTATTGGCCTCGTCATGATTGGCATGACGATGATGACAGTCGAGGAATCCAATGACCCCCACGTGAATCGTGTGGACGTTGCAGGCGTGCTGACTTTTAGCGGCTTTCTCGGTCTCCTGACTTGGGCGTTGATTCTCGGCAATCGCATCGGCTGGAGCAGTGCCGAAATACGGATCCAGTTGTCGGGCGCGGCTGCGCTCCTGATCGCATTTCTTGTCGTTGAAGCAAGGCAGTCGCGGCCAATGGTCGATCTTGGCATGTTCTTCAAGCGCACTTACCTGGGTGCGAACACGGTTGCGGTGTCTTTCGCGGTCACGTTCCTGACCATGCTCACCTATCTGCCCTTCTTTTTCCAGAGCGCGCTCGGATATTCGCCGTTTCACGCTGGGATATCGATGCTTCCGCTCGTGGTACCGCTTTTTGTGGTGCCGCGAATCGTTTCGTCCCATCTCGAACACCGTCTCTCCGGGCGTGGGATGCTTGTACTGGGTCTGCTGCTTGTGGCGGTCGGTCTTCTGTTCACGGCGATGTGCATCACGCGGTTCAGTTACCTGGAGATCGCCATTCCAATGTTTGTGGCGTCTATCGGCGCCGGCATCTTGAACGGTCAGGTCGTCAAGGTCGGCATGACCGTGATTCCGGTCGAGCGAGCTGGCATGGCCTCTGGCATTTCGGGAACAATGAGGTTCAGCGGAGTCGTGGTCGGCTTTGCCGCGCTCGGTGCGGTTCTCTTTCAGCGGATCGCCTCAAATCTGAATCAAGCGCTTCCCGGCATTGACGAATCGGCTCGAGTCGAGATCACGCGTCTCATTGCCAACGGAAACGTCGAATCTGCTGGAGCCGCACTGACTTCCCATGGGGCAATGGCACAGCTTGCGTTCCAGAGTCTTGCTCACGGATATGTGAGTCTGATGCTGGCAGCCTCGGCTGTCGGCTTCATTACCGCGGCCGTCTCGTGGGTTCTAATCGACCCAGCGGAAACGCCGGCGCATCCGAAAGCGGCCGTACCCGTCGTGGCGGAGGTATCCATCGACTAAACGTGTTCGGCGCAGACCACCGCGGGCAAGGCCATTACCCGCGTTGGTACTCCCCGTAAGTGGAATGGGACGACTGAGTCCTGTGTTGCTTGTTCCTCGGATTGCTCTAACACTAAGGCGACCCGAACCTCAGTCGGTGCATTCGACATTTTATGGCATATACCATTAAGGAGCTTTATCATGCAAAAGACGAAGGGTGATGGTTTTCAATGGCGAGTCGCGTCTGTGTTATCTGCAGCGCTGTTGTCCGTTAGTGGTCTCGCTTTAAGTCAGAGTGCGTTCGCGGCACT
The DNA here is from genome assembly GCF_049581465.1 of Caballeronia sp. Lineage (GTDB taxonomy): Bacteria > Pseudomonadota > Gammaproteobacteria > Burkholderiales > Burkholderiaceae > Caballeronia. The sequence continues at coordinate 3,220 of NZ_JBAUSA010000887.1, forward strand.
CAGCGAGGAAGTTACTATGCAAACGCTGCCGCCTCTGGATACGACGATCGCTGGTGAGCGGCTGGAGTACCTAAGTACCGCACAACCGGTAGTTTCCACGGAAATTCTCACGATTCCGCCACGGACTACGACACAGTGGATGACCCATCCGGTTCCCGCCTATCTTTATGTGCTGCAGGGAACGTTGACCGTTGAGTTTCAAGACGGGCAGCGGCAGCAGTTTTCCGCTGGTCAGGCGTTCCTGCAGTCGCGAACGCATTGGCATCGTGGGCGCAACGACACGAACGAACCGGTCAAGTTTCTTGCCGTCTTCATGGGATCGAAAGGTGTACCCGTAATCCTGCACCCGCCGACCGATCACTGACCGAGATTGCAACTGGAATCGACCAGTTGAAATAGCCCATGTCAAGTTCGGCTGCATGTTGACGCTCAAACGCCAACTCGTCACGCTGGCCGTGTTAGTGGGGCTCTAAATGAACTCCTATGGCCAATTCGGCATCGAGGCGCAGATTCCGATCAACCGCGCGACCGGCACGGACACGGGCACCCCCGCGCAAGTGCGTTTCTTCTTTGACGACATCTCCGCAAACTCGATCGGCAAACCACTGTTTCGACGCCACAGGAGCTCGCTCATGAAACTACACACGAGGATACGCGCCATCGTTGCCGCGCCAATGGTTGCCGCCTGCCAGTTCGCGCACGCGCACGCCTACCCTGTCCATCAGATGTCAGGCGCGGGCTCGACGGTGTCCGCCTCTCAGAAAGACGTCGCGATCGACCACGACGAGGGGCGACGACAGACTTGGCGCTCGTCACACACGACCCGACGAAAAAGAAGCACATGTCGGTCGCGCTGAATCTGCGCACGCCCGGGCTCTATACGGTCTCCTGGGTCGCGGTCGCCGCGGACGGCCACCGCACACAGGGGCGCTACACGTTCAAAGTGGAATGATGGAGTTATTCGCTCGTCCCTGCACAGATTCGCGGAGTGGTACTACAGGATCGCGTCGCTACTCGGATACATGGGCGCGCGGCACACCTCGGCGCACTGCTCTTGTTCACCACACTTGACGTGGAGCTCCGTGCCTACAATCGGATGACCGATCTGCCCCAAATGGACTTGGCAAGCCATCGCGACAGATCGGTTGCTGTTCATTAACTGCCTTATATCTTACAAATGCATTGAAGGTATGTACCATCAATTCGAGCTAGAATAGCTGATTAGTTGGGAACTTAAGTCCCGCACCATCAGCTACTTCAAGTAGGACCAAAACATGAACACGTTTCTTACGCCAAGCATCTGTAGCTACGGCGCACTGCGGCGCGCAACCAGAGGCATAGGACAGCTCTATGACGGAATGATAGGTAGCGCTGGTATCAACGCCGCCCAGTACAACCTGCTTCACACAATATCGCGCCTGGATGCGCCCACCCAGAGTAAACTGGCAGGCGAGATGGTCATGGATCTATCTGCGCTTGGTCACACGCTGAAGCCACTTATTCGGGACGGCCTTGTCGCGAGCCGGAAGGACAATGAAGATGCCCGCAGGCGCCGCATCACCCTGACTAAAGCCGGAGAGGCCAAGCTACATGAGGCGGAAATGCTCTGGAAGCAGGCGCAAAAGCGTTTCGACTCGCTTGTAGGCCGCACTACCGCCAGGGAGTTCCGAGAGATGCTTGACCAGCTTGCTTCCCCCAAATTTGCAGAGCAGTTTTTGGCCTGAAGGCGTGTATTCTCCTGCAGGGCCGTGATACGACCCTTGCTTTGAGCCGGGACCAGCAAACCTTAGAGGTCACAAGGACGGCGCAGCATCATCCGTAACCGCACGCCCAGTCCGGACGTTGCAGCGCCAACCCATGCTGCTCCTTGTACACAGCCACGGGCGGATTCTCCCGGGGGAGCTGGGGGAAAAAAGGGAATTTGCGAGCGGCGAGCTTCGCGAAGGTAACGTTCGTTGCGCTTCTAGACCGACGGCAGCATGCTTGTTGTGTTTGCTGTGCTCGCCGGGATGTGAGTGTGAATGCAGCTCCGCGCGATCGCCGGCTTAGGCTCGCGGGCCCGGTAATTTGACGTTGCCCGCGAATTTCGGATCCCTTAACTGAGTGGGATTATGCCACCCGTTGGTTCTGGGCAGCGTACCAGTCCCGCTCGAACTGCATGGGACT
>NZ_JBAUSA010000888.1:0-18212 GCF_049581465.1 Caballeronia sp.
GCGTCTATGAGACGCAAGCCAATGACGTAATCGCGCCACAGTTTGGCCGCCTCCACCTCCCGCCTATTTCCTTCCTGATTGCCTGCATTAACAATACGCCCCGCGCGCTTCGCTGAACGCGACTTCATTCCCAACGTGAACGAAGATTGACTGTCTGCCGCGCCACGTATGGCTCGGCGGGATATCGGCTGGAGCGCGAGGGTAACGTTCGTATGGCTTCACATATCCAATTAGTTTCGTCGCATAAAACCGCGCCGGGCAATGTACTCAAATCGCTATACACGGCATAAGTAAAGTTTTTTTTGTCCAGAAAAATGATCCGTAAAGATGGTCCCGCCCTCAGCATTAGCCATCGATACTGCCGTTTATAAGAAGAATCTGATGTTGCGAGCAATGCCGCTCGCTGAATCCTTTATTTAAATTTTTGCTACGTTAGGAGAGTCCATGAACCCAACCGTCAGCCGCGTGCTGAAACTCGCGGCCAAGGCTACCGCTGCAGCCGGCATGTTTGGCTTGCTTGCCGCGAACTCCGCTCACGCGCAATCGAGCGTCCAGCTCTACGGACAAGTCGATGAATGGGTTGGCGCAACCAAGTTTCCAGGCAGCGCTAACGCCTGGAACGTCGGCGGCGGCGGCATGTCGACGTCTTACTGGGGCTTGAAAGGCTCCGAAGACCTGGGTGGCGGCTACAAGGCGGTATTCGCGCTGGAAAGTTTCTTTCGAGCACAGAACGGTGAGTACGGACGGTTTCAGGGCGACACGTTTTTCGCGCGCAACTCGTATGTCGGTATCGAATCGCCCTACGGTACGTTCACCGCCGGCCGATTGACGACGCAACTGTTTGTATCGACGATTCTTTTCAACCCGTTCGTCGATTCATACACTTTCTCGCCGATGGTGTATCACGTGTTTCTCGGACAGAGCACGTTTCCGACCTACACCACGGACCAGGGCGTAGTGGGCGATTCGGGCTGGAACAACGCGGTTCAGTACACCACGCCGGATTTCAACGGCTTGTCCGGCAGCGCGATGTACGCCTTGGGCGACCAGGCCGGGGAGAACGGCGCGAAGAAGTACAGCGTACAGTTTCTCTATTTCCACGGCCCATTCGCCGCGACCGGCGTCTATCAATACGTGAATTTCAGCGAGACGCCAGGCGATCTGCCGACTTTCGAGCCCGGCTACGTGAGCCAGAGCGTCGGCCAGTTGGGCGCGTCGTACGACATGAAGTACGTCAAGTTCTTCGCGCAATATATGTACACGCACAATGACATCCAGCCAGGCTCGTTCCACGTGAACACGGGGCAGGGCGGTGTCACGATACCGCTCGGAACGGGGACGGTGATGGCGTCGTACGCGTATTCGCGCAGCAACGGTGGGCTCGACCAGACGCACAAGAGCTGGGCGATCGGCTACGACTATCCGCTCTCGAAGCGAACGGACGTCTACGCGGCCTACCTGAACGATAAGTACAACAGTATTTCGTCGGGCGATACGTTCGGCGTCGGTATTCGCGCGAAATTCTGAATCAACGTGCCAAGCGAGTTTTCCTAACGCTTGGCACGCTAGGAAGTTTTCGCGCGCAGCAACGTAAAAACGCAAAAACCCCGCCGAAACGGCGAGGTTTTTGCCTGCAATGAACAGCCTGCGTTCTTTTAACGCGCGATGCCGAGTCGGGCTTTCGCGTCGTCGTATTCCTGCTTGAGGCGATTGACCAGTTCCGCGACGGTCGGCACATCGTGCATCAAGCCTACCCCTTGCCCCGCGCCCCAGATTTCCTTCCACGCCTTCGCCTTCACTGCCGAATCGCCGAAATTCATCGCCGTTTTGTCCGATAACGGCAACGCGTCTGGATCCAGACCCGCATTCACGATGCTCTGGCGAATGTAGTTGCCGTGCACGCCGGTGAACAGGTTCGTATAGATGATGTCGTTGGCTTTGGCGTCGACGATCGCGTTCTTGTATTCCTCCGGCGCATGCGCCTCGCGCGACGCGATAAAGCGGGTGCCAACGTATGCGAAATCCGCGCCCATGGCTTGCGCGGCCAGAATCGAACCGCCATTCGCGATAGCGCCGGACAGCGCGACCGGGCCGTCGAAAATGCGCCGCACTTCGCCGACCAGCGCGAACGGCGACATCATGCCCGCGTGTCCACCGGCGCCCGCCGCGACGAGAATCAAGCCATCGACGCCCGCTTCCAGTGCCTTTTCGGCATGTCGCAAATTGATCACGTCGTGCATCACGATGCCGCCGTAGCTATGCACGGCGTCGATCATTTCCTTGACCGGCGCCCGCAGGCTGGTGATGAAGATCGGCACGCGATGTTCCACGCACACACGCACATCCGCTTCCAGCCGTGCATTCGATGTATGCACGATCTGGTTCACCGCCACCGGACCGACCCGCGCGCCAGGATTCGCCGCCTTGTGCGCCTCGATCCCTTCGCCGATTTGGGTCAGCCATTCGTCCAGCAGCTCGGCCGGGCGTGCGTTCAACGCGGGAAACGAGCCCACAATGCCCGCCTTGCACTGCGCGAGCACGAGTTCCGGATAGCTGACAATGAACATCGGTGAAGCGATGACAGGCAACGCAAGCTGTTGCAGAACGGCGGGAAGTGCCATGACATGAGTCTCCTGAATGAATGTGAAAGCCGGCGATGCCATCCGTCCCTCTATTTTAAGGGTTCACAATCGCCGCGCTAAATTACGAACGATCGTTCTATTGTAGGTGAATTTTCAAATTCGTTGTCGTCAGCGTTTTCGAAGAAGTATTCAGGTTCTGCCAAGCCGCCTGGCTGTGAGCCATTGAACCGAATCCGCGCGCCTACAATGAGTTTCCCTGACCTTGATCAAGAGCCGACGCCATGCCGTTCGAGAACTATGTTCCGTTCACCGTCGATGCCGGCGGCGTCTCCATCTTCGGCATGAAGGGCGGAAACGGGCCACCGCTGTTGTTGCTTCACGGCCATCCGCAGACGCATGAAATCTGGCATCGGCTGGCTGATGTCCTGGCGCAGCATTTCACCGTGATCGCCACTGATTTGCGCGGTTACGGCGCATCGGGAAAGCCGCCGAGCGACGCGCAGCACCTACCCTATTCGAAACGCGCGATGGCCGCCGATCAGGTCGCGGTCATGCAACACTTCGGTTTCGAGCAGTTCATGGTTTGTGCGCACGATCGCGGCGCGCGCGTGGCCCATCGGATGGCGGTTGACTTCCCGCGAGCCGTCGATCGCCTGATGCTGCTTGATATTGCTCCGACGCTTGCGATGTACGAAGCCACCGATCGCGCATTCGCCACCGCGTATTTTCATTGGTTCCTCCTGATCCAGCCGGAGCCGCTTCCGGAATTGCTGATTGGATCGCAGCCGGACGCGTATGTTGAACGGGTGATGGGCAGCCGGCACGCCGGACTCGCGCTGTTCGCGCCGCATGCGTTGCAGGCGTATCGCGATGCGTTGAAGCAGCCAGGCGCGGTGCATGCAATGTGCGAGGATTATCGGGCGTCGGCGACGATTGATCTTGAACACGATCGGGCAGATCTTGAGTGCGGCAACAAGATCGCTTGCCCGCTGCGCGTGCTGTGGGGCGCGGAAGGTGTGATCGAAAAAAATTTCAAGCCGCTCGATGAATGGCGTCGTGTGGCGCGCGATGTCAGCGGCCGGAAGGTGCCTGCCGGGCACTACAGTGCGGAGGAAGTGCCGGACGAATTGCTGGCGGAGATCCTGGCGTTCTTTGAGGCGGATGAGGGCGTGTGAAGGATGCTTGATCGTTGTCGTGGGCCGTGCGACCGGCCGTAAACATTTTTCAGGAAAACCCCCGATGCACGGATCGAGCAGTCGGGTTACCATGTCACAGACGCTGATCACGTCGCCTAAATTCTTCCGTCTGCCTTCACTGACAGGCGGTTTTTTTTAATCAATACGTCCCGTTCAGGCGATCTTCACCACATCCCCGTCAAGCTTCAGCACCCCGCTTCCCGCCAGTTCATCCAGATATTTGCTCACCAATGCCGGACGGTCGTCGGAGAGAATATCTGCGGCGGCGCGCATCGCCCGTGCTTCTTCGACGAGGCTCAGCAAATCGCCCACAGGCATGGAGCGCAACTCCATCAGCTTGAACACGATCAACACTTTCAGCGCATTTCTCGCGTTACGCGCGGGGTCGGTGCGTAAGAAATCGATCCGCGACGAAGCAACCTCAAGTGCCTTCGATACATCCGAAAACGGCGCGCCATGACCCGGAATCACCGCGCGGATATCGAGCGTGCGGATCAGGTCGAGCACCGCGCGTTGCTCGGCGAAGCCGCTGTCGCCTTCCAGTTCGGGAAAGATTACGCCGAAGCCGTTCTCCCACAATGCATCGGCGCTAATCAGCAGGCGTTCTTCCGCGCAATACAGCATCAGCGAGTGCGGGTCGTGACCGGGCGCGCCGAGCACGGACCAGTCGAGCGCGCCGAGCCGAAGCATCGCGCCCGGCGCGATCGTTCCCGTAAATCCGAAGCGTTCGCAGTGCTGGCCCGTGGCGAGAAACGTGAGCGCGTGTTCGTCCCAGGCTCGCACGGCTTCGGCTTCGGTCGATGGAATCAGGGTCCCGCACGCAAAGTTCGCCTGGAGCAAGGCGTTGCCGCCGCAATGGTCCGAGTGCAAGTGGGTGTTCACGATCAGGTCGAGCGAGCGACCGGCGCCAAGCGCCTGGCGCACGAGTGCGAGGGTCTGCGGCGCGTGCGACGAGTAGCCGGAATCGACCAGGGCGGTGCGCTCGTCATCGATGAAAAGTACGTTATTCGATGACAGCCAGCCGCGTTCGAACACGCGCATCGACTTAGGCAACGCGATCATTGCTGCTGCTCTTTCGGCGCGACGACGATCGTAGCCGTCGCCTTGACCGAGTCGGACGGACGGGCAAGCGTGCCCTCGAAACGCCCGCCTATGCGAACCTCGCGCGGCGTTTTTTTCCGCACATCGGCTTCTGCCAATATCCCGCGCTTTTGCACGGCGTCGGCCGATGACCACGCGGCGATTTCATCGATCGTTCGAAAACAGCCGTCGCACAATCCCGTCGATGCGTTCATCCGGCATACATGGATGCACGGCGACGCAATTCTGTCGGCGGCGCGGCTGTTCATCACGCGGTCTCGCGCAACGCGACATCAGCAACGGGCGCGCCCGTCAACGCCACCAATTCCTGCGGCGTGAGATTGAATACCGCGTGCGGGTGACCGGCGGCGGCCCACAGGCTATCGAGCGCGAGCAGGTCTTCATCGATCAGCGTGACCGGACGCGTGGCATGGCCGATGGGGCAAACGCCTCCGATCGCGTAGCCGGTCTTTTCGCGTACGAACTTGGCGTCGGCACGGGCCAACTCGCCAACGCGTTGCGCGACCTTCTTCTCATCGACGCGGTTGATGCCGCTTGCAATCACCAGCACGGGTGCGTCGTCCAGCTTGCGCCGGAACAAAATCGATTTGGCGATTTGCGCGACGGAGCAGCCCAGTCCGGCAGCGGCTTCTGCCGAGGTCTTGCCCGTCTCGGCCAGCATCACAATACGCTTCGGGTGGCCGCGTTCCTCCAACAACAAGGCGACGCGGCGTGCGGAATCAGGCAGGGCATCGAGCGTTTGGTTCGTCGTATCCATGAGCAATCAATAAAAGTTAGGATTCCAGTTTAAACACATGATCCAGCGCTATCGCGTTTCTTCGCGAGCAACGCACGACCGGCCCGCGATGCGCTCGGCTTGCCGATCGCTTGCGAAATGAAATCGCCGATCTCCACGAGCTGATCGAGGTCCACGCCCGTTTCGATACCCAGTCCGTTCAGCAAGAAAATCACGTCTTCGGTCGCGACGTTCCCGGTCGCGCCCTTCGCATAAGGACAGCCGCCGAGTCCCGCCACCGACGCATGAAATATCTCGATGCCTTCCTGCAGCGACGCGTAGACATTCGCGACGGCTTGTCCGTAGGTATCGTGGAAATGGCCTGACAAGCGTTCGCGCGGGAATACCTTCGATACAGCAGCCATTACCTCGCGCGTTCGCCCTGCGGTTCCAACGCCAATCGTGTCGGCGATATCGATTTCATCGCAGCCCAGCGCCTTCATGCGTTCGACGACATCGACCACGGATTCCACTGGAACGTCGCCTTGATACGGGCATCCGAGCGAGCAGGAGATGCTACCGCGCACGCGCAGGCCGGCATCTTTCGCGGCTTTCGCGACGGGTTCGAAACGCGCGATGCTTTCCGCGATGCTGCAATTGATGTTCTTCTGCGAAAACGCTTCGCTGGCCGCGCCGAAGATCACGATCTCGTCGACCCGGGCGTCGAGCGCCGCTTCGAAACCGCGTAAGTTAGGCGTGAGCGCCGAATAGATGGTGCCCGGACGCCGCGCGATGCCGGCCATCACGGCTGCGCCGTCGGCCATTTGCGGCACCCATTTCGGCGAGACGAACGACGCCGATTCCACGTTCTGCAAGCCGGCGTTCGAGAGCCGGTTCACAAGATCGATCTTGATCTGCGTGGCAACAAAGTCCTTCTCGTTCTGCAAGCCGTCGCGCGGCCCGACTTCGACGATTTTTACCTTCGATGGCAGCATGTTTGTCTCCGTTGATCAGGCGTCTCATCAGGCGCTTGGCTGTTTTCTAGTAACCGAGTTTGACATCGACTATGCCGGATATCGGCTCGCCGCGTGCGTGCGCAGCGATCTTCTCCGCGACCTGCGCGACGCTTTCCTCGCGCAACGTCATCGCCGAGATATGCGGCGTGAGCGTAATGCGCGGCGTGCGCCAGAACGGATGATCTTCGGGCAAAGGTTCGGTGTGGAAAACATCGAGCGTCGCGGCGGCGATCTGGCCGGATTTCATCGCGTGGAGCAGGTCTTCGTCGACGAGATGCGCGCCGCGCGCAAGGTTCACGAGATACGCGCCCGGCGCGAGCCGTTCGAACGCGCGACGGCTCAGGATGCCTTCCGTGTCTGGCGTATGCGGCAAGAGGTTGATGAGCATTTTCGCGCCGTCGAGGAACGCGTCGAATTGTTCCGGGCCGGCGAAGGTCCGCACGCCATCAATGTCTTTCTTCGTGCGGCTAAAACCGCGCACCGGAATGCTGAGGGTCGTGAGCCGCTCCACGACTTTCGTACCCAGAACGCCCAGGCCGAGCACGCCGACCGTGAATTCATCGCGGGAGTGCGGCACGAGCTTTTCCCATTTGTGGGCTCGCTGGAGCGCGTCGTATTCATCGAAACGACGCATGTAGCGCAGCACCGCGTGGGTCGCGTATTCCACCATTTGCACCGACATGCCCGTGTCTTCCAGGCGCACCAGCAGCGCGTTCGGCGGCAACGTGCCGGGATGCGTGCGTTCGAGTTCAACAATCGCATCGACGCCCGCGCCCAGGTTGAACACCGCCTTCAGGTCCGGACGACAGGCCAGCATTTCGGGTGGCGGACGCCAGACAACGGCGTAATCGGCGGGGGCGGTGTCGCCAGGCTGCCATTCGCGGATATCGGCGCCGGGGAGCGCGAGGGCCAGATCGCGCAGCCAAAGCGACGCGTCGGCGTGCTGCTCGTAGAAAATGATCTTCATCGAAGTGTTCGTGCTCGCTGGAGAGGGACAGGGCGTTTTCGATGCTTACGCTTGCGTCAAGGAAGTATTTTACGTTTTCGCCGGCGAACGCGGGCCGGTTCGGAAAGTCCCCATAACCTAATGACGATAACTTGGTTCACGCCCCTGAATCCTCCCCGCAAAATGACTTTTCACCATGCCGGTGTGTCGCCGGCAGCGAGGTTGATATGGATTCATGCAGCAAATCGGCGTGGCCGCCGCGGTTGGTTACGGTGCCCGGCCTGCACGGCAGTGAAGGCGCGCACTGGCAAACGTGGCTCGAACGGCAATATCCAAGGTCGATACGCGTCGAACAGGACGATTGGGACGCCCCCCAACTTGTGACCTGGGCGCGAGCCGTCGCGGAGGGCGTCAACAGGGCGCACGGTCCGGTGATTCTGGCCGCCCATAGCTTTGGCTGCCTGGCAGCGGCGCACGCAATCTCGGAAGGCATGACAGGCGATGCCATTGCCGGCGTGTTGTTTGTCGCGCCCGCTAGTCCACAGAAGTTCAAATTCGCCGGGGCGTTCGAGCCGCGTCGGCTAAACGTGCCTTCTGTGCTGGTCGCGAGCCAGTCCGATCCCTGGATGCCCTTCGACGAAGCCCTGCGCCTTGCCAGCCAGCTCGGCAGCGCGCTGGTGAATCTCGGCGATGCCGGCCACATCAACACGGCGGCGGGCTTCGGGCCGTGGCCGCGTGCGAAGTATTTCGTCGATACCCTGATTCATTGCGCAGCGCCGGTACGTTTTGCGGAAGTACGGGACGTGGACGTTGTCGAGCGCTTCGCGCAACCGGCTTACAGTTAGCGCGTGTATTCCTAAGAGGGGCCAACCAAAAAAAGGCCGTTCCAACTCGCGTTGGAAACGGCCTTAGCTTTAAGCCGCGATGGATCAGATCTCAGCCGTAGTCAGCCCTACGTTCACTGAACCTTCGCCTCACAAGCCTTCGCCACTTGCATCGCCTGTGACGCTTCCGCCCGCATCCCCAGCCGCTCAAGCAGATTCCTATCCGCCTCAGCCTGCGGATTGCTCGTAGTCAGCAACTGATCGCCGTAAAAAATCGAGTTCGCGCCAGCCAGGAAACACAGCGCCTGCAACGCCTCGTCCATCTGCTCGCGTCCCGCCGATAACCGGACCATCGCCTTGGGCATCGTGATGCGCGCAACGGCGATCGTCCGCACGAACTCAAACGGGTCAAGCGGCGGCGTTCCCGTCAACGGCGTGCCTTCCACCTGCACGAGATTGTTGATCGGCACCGATTCCGGATACGGCTCCATATTTGCCAACTGCGTGATCAGCCCGGCACGCTCGCGTCGCGATTCGCCCATCCCGACAATCCCGCCGCAACACACGTTGATGCCCGCATCGCGGACATGTTCGAGCGTATCCAGCCGGTCCTGATACGTTCGCGTCGAGATGATCTGCCCATAAAATTCCGGCGATGTATCCAGGTTATGGTTGTAGTAATCCAGCCCTGCGTCACGCAGGCTTGTTGCCTGATGCGGTTCCAGCATGCCCAGCGTCACGCAGGTTTCGAGACCCATCGCCTTCACGCCGCGAATCATGTCGCGGATCGGTTCCAGATGCTGCTCCTTCGGATTGCGCCACGCCGCGCCCATGCAGAAACGCGTCGCGCCGTTCGCCTTGGCGATCTCGGCGGCTTTAAGGACTTCATCGACGGCCATCAGCTTTTCAGCTTTCAAACCGGTATCGTGATGCGACGATTGCGGGCAATACGCACAATCCTCGGGACATCCCCCCGTTTTAATTGAGAGCAGTGTGGAAAGCTGAACCGTGTTGGCGTCGAAATGTTCGCGATGCACGGCTTGCGCGCGAAACAGCAGGTCGTTGAACGGCAGGTCGTAGAGTGCAACGATATCCGCCACGCGCCAGCGTGCGAGGGTTTGCGGCGCGGCGGCCATAGCGGACGTTTCGGCGATCTGTACTTGCTGAGTCATGGAGCGTTCCCTGGTTCGGATAACTGTGAGTTACTGGCCCGTGGTTGCTGAACGAAGCGCATCCAGCAACAACGAGGTATCGATATAGGTGGCCGCGTGTCGCGCGTCCGGCGGCGCGAGGCGCGGAATCGTGCCGAGCAGCGGCGCGTTGTATTGGCTGTCGAGTCGCAGTTGCATCGCCCCGATGTTCTCGGCCGGAAAGAGCATGTCCGGGTCGACCGTATTGGCGACCCAGCCCACCAGCCGAAGTCCGCGTGCAGCGATAGCCTCGGCGCTCAACAACGCGTGGCTAATGCAACCCAGCCGCATGCCGACGACCAGCACGACGGGCAAGTTCAACGCGAATGCGAGGTCAGCGGTATCGTGGACATCGGTCAGCGGCACGCGAAATCCACCCACACCTTCCACCACCACAATGTCCGCTTGCTGTACGGCGAACTGGTGAGCCTCCACGATCCGCGCGATATCCAGCGAGACGTTCTCGCGTGCGGCCGCGATATGCGGTGCGGCGGCTTCCTTCAGCATGAAGGGCGTACGGATCGATGGCGGCAACGCGACGTTCGCGGCGGCATCGAGTTGATCGGCGTCTTCGTTGTGCAGAACGCCATCGACCTCGAATGCGCCCGCCGCGATGGGTTTCATCGCAGCGGCTTTCAGGCCGAGCGCCGCGAAACCGTGCAGCAACGCGGCCGAGACGAGTGTCTTGCCGATCTCGGTATCCGTGCCGGTGACGAAGAGGGAAAGCGCGCCGGTCATGCTCGGTTGCTCAAGGTTTGCAGGGCGTCGTCAAGTTTCGCGAGGTCATCGAAACCATGCGCTGCCGACAGCGAAATCCGCAACCGCGATGTTCCAACCGGAACGGTCGGCGGCCGGATTGCCGGCACCCACATGCGGTACTCGTCGAGCGCGCCGGCGAGCGCGAGCGTCTCTTCGTTCCCGCCGATGATCAACGGCTGAACCGCGGTATGCGAATCGACAGGTTGCCAGCGCGTGCGCTTGAGCATGGCGCGCGTGCGTTCGATCAGGGCGGCGAGATGCGCCCGCCGTTCGTCGCCTTCCTGGCCGCCGATCAACCCAATGCTCGCCGATACCGCGTGCGCCACCGCCGGCGCCGATGCCGTCGTGAAAATGTACGGCCTCGCGCGCTGGATGAACCATTCGATCACCGTTTCATGCGCGATCACGAATGCGCCCGAGACACCGGCCGCCTTGCCGAGCGTGCCGACATAGACAAGATGTTCCGAGCGCAGAGCAGCGTCGGCCAGCGCGCCGCGACCTTGCGGGCCGAGTACGCCGAAGCCGTGTGCATCGTCGACAACGAGCCATGCGCCGTAGCGTTCGGCCAGTTCAAGCAAACGAGCGAGCGGCGCGATATCGCCGTCCATGCTGAAGACGGTGTCGGTCACGAGCAGCTTCGTCGTGCCGTCGTTCGCGCACGCTTGAAGCGAGACTTCGAGCGCTTGAACGTCGGCATGGGGATAGACGTGAATCTTCGCACGCGATAACCGCGCGCCATCGATGAGCGAAGCGTGGTTCAACGCGTCGCAGAACAGCGTTGCGTCACGGCTACCCAACGCCGTCAGCGTCGCGAGATTCGCCATGTAGCCGGTGCTGAAATAGAGCGCGCGGGCTGCGTCGACGAAGCCGCCGGAGAACGCCGCGAGATCGTCTTCGAGCTTCGCGTGCGCGCGCGAATGGCCGCCGAGCAGATGCGAGCCGCCACTGCCCGCGCCATATAATCGCGCGCCTTCGGCCAAGGCTTCGCGCAAGGTTTCGTGCGCCGCGAGGCCGAGATAATCGTTGCTCGCAAAGCCGATGATCTCACGCCCGTCAACCGTCATATGCGCGGCGCAGGCGCTATCGATGATCCGGCGACGACGGCGCAACCCGGCGCGATCGATGTCGGCAATACCTTGTTTCAGCGTATCGAGAAGTGAGGACGACGTGGCGCTCATGCGGCCTCCGCTAGCGTTTGATCGAGGGTCTTTAGCGTGCGTTCGGCGAGCAGTGCAAGTTCGTTGTCGCTGAGGATGTACGGCGGCATCAAATAGACAGTCGTACCGATAGGGCGCATTAAAAGCTCGTGTTTCAGGGCGGTTTTGAAGAACCGCCGCGAAAACGTCCGGGCCTTCGATGCGTCTTCCAGGGCAACATCGAATGCGAAGATCGTGCCGCGTTCGCGCAGGTTTTTAACTTGAGCGTGCGTACCGAGCGGACTCAACGCATCACGCAAAAGGGCGGATTTCCGACGGTTCCCCTCAAGCACGTTTGCACTATCAAAGAGATCGAGTGTCGCCAGCGCGGCGCGGCACGCGAGCGGATTTCCCGTGTACGAATGCGAATGGAGAAAGCCTCGTGTCATGTCGTCATCGTAGAAAGCGGCGTAGATTTCGTCGCGCGTCATCACGATCGACAGTGGCAAATATCCGCCGCTAATGCCCTTCGATAAACATACGAAGTCCGGCCATATTCCCGCCTGTTCGCATGCGAAGAACGTACCGCTACGGCCGCAACCGACCGCGATTTCATCGGCGATAAGATGCACGCCAAACTCATCGCAGAGTGCACGCAAGCCCGTCAAATACGATGGATCGTGCATCGCCATGCCGGCGGCGCACTGCACGAGGGGCTCGACAATCACCGCCGCAAGGTGTGGCGCGCGCGCCGCGAACAGCGCGCGCATGTCGGCCAGCGCGCGTTGAGCGACATCGTGCGCGGTTTCGCCTTGCAACGCATTGCGTGCGTCCGGCGATGTCACCACGTGCGCGTGGCGAATCAGCGGATCGTAAGCGTCCTTGAACAACGCGACATCGGTCACGCCCAACGCACCGATGGTCTCGCCGTGATAGCTATTCGCAAGGCACACGAATTCCTGCTTCTCCGAATGCCCGCTATTGCGCCAGAAGTGGAAGCTCATCTTCAAGGCGATTTCAACTGCCGATGCGCCATCGGAGGCAAAAAACGCGTGTCCCAGTGTGTGCTGCGTAAGTGCGCCCAGGCGCTCGGCAAGCAGCACGGCGGGCTCGTGCGTGCAGCCTGCGAGCATCGCGTGTTCGAGCGTATCCAACTGATCTTTCAACGCTGCATTAATCGATGGATTCGCGTGGCCGAACAAATTGACCCACCACGAACTGATGGCATCGAGATAGCGGTTGCCATCGTGGTCATAGAGCCATGCGCCTTCGCCGCGTGCAATCGGCACAAGCGGCATGCGTTCATGGTGCTTCATTTGCGTACACGGATGCCACACGGCACGCAGCGAGCGCGCAACCCAGTCATCGGTTGCAGGCGTTGACGATTTCAAGTTCAAAACGACTCCAGGGGAGCGGTCCGAAGGACCAACGCTCCCGGCTACTTTCACGCAAGCCAGGACGGCTTGCTCTTCTCAAGAAAACTGCGCACCCCCTCGCGCCCTTCATCGGACGAACGAATGCGTGCGATGCGCTCGGCGGTGTCGGCCATCACCCCTTCGTCGATCTCCTTGCCCGCCAGATCCACGACCAACTGTTTGCACTCGCGCACGGCGTTCGGGCTGTTCGCCGCAATCGCTGCAGCGACGGCGTCGACGGTGCTTTGAAGCGTGTCCGCCGTCACCACCTGATGCACGAAGCCAATACGCAGCGCCTCGGCGGCACCGAAACGTTCCGCCGTCACGAAATACCGATGCGCCGAGCGTGCGCCCATCGCGCGGACCACATAGGGCGCGATGGTCGCGGGCATCAACCCGAGCCGCGCTTCGGACAGGCAAAAGGTCGCCGAATCCGCGCATATCGCAATGTCGCTCACCGCGACAAGACCCATGCCGCCCGCGTATGCATCGCCCTGAACTTGCGCGATAACCGGCGTCTTGCATGCATAGATCGTGTTGAGCATGGTGGCGAGGCCGAGCGCGTCGGCACGGTTCTCGTTGTGCGAGTAGCCGGCCATCCGCTTCATCCAGTTCAGGTCGGCGCCCGCACAAAATGCGGGACCGTTCGCGGCGAGCACGATGGCGCGCACGGAGGCGTCGTCAGTGAGCGCACGGAAAGCGGCGGTCAACTCCACGATGGTCGTATCGTCGAAGGCGTTGCGCACTTCGGGCCGGTCGAGCGTCACGCGCGCCACGTGTGCGTCGACGGTAACTTTGATGCGCTGCAAGTTCATTGCGTCGGTCATGGCGTATTCCGCAGATTGGCGACTAGGCTCCGATTATCTCTAAATTCGTCCCGAGATTCGATCCCGGCGATGTTTGCCGGCGAGTGCGCCCGCGCGGCGAAGCATCTGAATCGGAGGTAAAGCGTGTAACTTCGCGCATCTCACGTGCTAACGGAAGCTTCCCGGCGCTGAAATGCAGAACGCCGGCTTCAAGAGGCCGGCGCTTTATAAACGAGTGGTGAAGCGGAATTAACGCGATGCCGTTTCTGTCTGGCCGACGTCGCGATTGTTCCAGACCACGGCGTCGTTCACCGCGTAGAGTTTGCACGGGGCGTTACTTTGCTTCTGGCAACCGGCGAGCGCCACGGACATGGGGTCGTCGCCGCCTTCGGCCCACGACCACGCGCCGGAATCCGATACGGCGAACGCGCGGCTCGAATACTGGTTCAGGAAGTTGCGATAGCCGTCGCGGCCGCTTTCATCGACGAAAGGCACGGCTTTCACTGCGTCGACGCTGGCATAGCCGGTCGCCGCGGGTGCTTGCGGTGCGGAAACCTGGTAGCGGACATCCGTTGGCATGCCGATCCCGGCCAGGAAGTTCTTGACCCGTGGCCACCAGATCGCTACGCCGTCGCGATCGCCCACCAGCCGATGCGCGTCGTTCTTGTACACGCCAAAGTCGACCATGTTGGCCGGTGCGCCGTGGGTGGTGTATGACACGAACATGTTGTCGGCGAGGTCGCCTTGCCATACGGAGTCGTTGCTGCCGTACATCCACAGCGACGGCAACTTGACGTGTTCGCCGTATTCGCCGAACGCGCTCGTGAGGTTCTTTTGCCAGTTTTCGCAACCGTCTTGGCGAAGGCCGCCGGAGAAGTTGATCAGGCCGCGCACGCCGCTGACCGACTGGGCGTCTTGCGCGCCGTACGCCATGGTGACGAGGCCGCCGTGCGAGGAGCCGGCCACGACGATATGGTTGGTATCGACGTACGGCTGCTTGCTCATATACGCGACGGTTGCCGCTACGTCACGGGCTTGCGAGAGGCCGTTGGCTTCCACATCGCAGCCGTTGCCTGCGTATTCGCCGCCTGACCCCGCGAAGCCGCGTCGGTTCGGCACGACGACTACATAGCCGTGGCGGACGAATTCGCGTGCGAGCGCGAGGGGGCGGGAACGGGGTTGTTCGTGAGCGTCGCCCGGAAGTTTGCCGTGATTGAACACGACCATGGGGAACGGGCCGTTGCCGTTGGGCTTGAATACGGTGGTTTCGAGCGTGACGTCGTCGGAAGGCACGCCGATCACGCTTTCGTTAAGCGTGGCATCGACAACGGGAAGCGACGGATCTAGCGTGGAACGGGTGACACCGAAGGCGGGGGCGTCGAGGGACGCATATTGCCGGGCGCCCGGAAATGATTCGGCATGCGCCACGGCACACATTGCCATGACCGCACACACCCATGCGCATCGCGCCACCGCTTGCTTCAAATGCATCCCCGAGGCTCCAACTGCATTCGGCCTAGCTGGTAAGTTCAGCGTGACGGCCAGGGGTTGTCTAGAACCATCGACCTGCGCGATATAACTGTAAAATCAGTATCGCATGGTAGATCGTTAAGTCATGCCTGCAATAGGCACGACAATGGGCCTTAAAACGGATCACCGTTGCATCGGAATTAATTGCGCTTATGAAACAAGGACTTAATAAATATCCCAAGCGCATCGCCGATGTATGGCGTAGCTATAGACTAACCGGACAAAATGGTGCGGCGCAATTAGCAATAGCCCGAATTCAAGGACTAATTTCTGGCGAAAGGGGACGGTAAGGGAATTAATGCCGAAAGGGGGAAAGTTCTGCCATCGGAACCGGTCCGCTAGCTTACATCTCCGTCAACATAGCGCCACCGCCCCTGTCCATCCCGTTCGAAGCGGCTGGTCTCGTGCAACCGATGCGCCCGTCCGCCAACTTTGTATCGCGCCACGAATTCGACTTCGGCGTGGTCAGCATCTACTTGCGTATGGCGCTTGATCTGCAAGCCGAGCCAGCGGGTCGCGTTGTCAACAGAAGCGTCCAGATCAGCCGGGCAGGTGGCATCGGCCCATGTCGCCCGCAAGTAGGCGGTTTCACCGAGCACATAGGCTGTGTAGCGCGACCGCATCAGTTCCATCGCGTTGCCGGCCGCCGCGCCGCCACCTTCAATAAAGCGGCCGCAGCACTCGGTATATCGCGGCGCCCTCGCCACCACGGTCCCCGGCGACGCCCCGCCACAAGGGCATTCGACTGGCGCGGTCATACGTCCACGCCCGGCATTTCAATGTGGCGCGGCTGCGCTTTCACCCGCGCCAGCCAAGCGCGAATCGCCACGTAGCGCGAGAGGTCGAGGTTGGCTTCATCGGCGACGTGGGTGTACGCGTACAACGCGATATCTGCAATGCTGTACTGCTCATCGACGAAATACGTTCGCGTTCCTAAATGCTTTTCCATCACATCGAGCGCACGATAGGAACCCGCAGTCTTCTCGGGCAAGCGAGGATCGTCCGGATGTTTCGCGAACTGAAGAATGTAACGCGCCACGGCGATATTCGGCTCGTGGCTGTATTGCTCGAAGAACATCCATTGCAAAACGCGCGCACGCGAAAGACGTCCCGCCGGCAGCAGCGGCGTGTTCTCGGCTAGGTAAAAGAGAATCGCGTCCGATTCAAACAAACACGTGGTTTGGTCTAGTTGAAGCACCGGCACTTTGCCGTTCGGATTCAACTGACGAAACGCATCGGTTCGCGTGCCGCCGTTCATCATGTCTACTTCGTGCCAGACGTATGGCAATTCCAGTTGTTCGAGCGCAAGCCGGACCTTGTAGCAATTCCCCGACGACGCCACGCCATGCACCTGGTAACTCACTGATGTTGCTCCCGGCTAATGTTCACCACGGTTCACCACGCGAGCGGCGTGCCGTCGTATTGCACGAAACTGCCGTTGAATTTTGTGCGATCCGCTCGCGCCGCTGCAATCACCGCGCGCATGCCGGTCACGCTATGCGCAGGATCGATCGCGGCCGACGTTCCGCCCATGTCCGTGCGCACCCAACCCGGATGCAAAGCGATGCAAGTCGAGCCGTGCGCTTCCAGCGACGCCGCCTTGAGCGACGCGTTCAACGCCGCCTTGCTCGCACGATACAGCCACCCCGACGCGTTGTTCATATCGCGGATCCCACCCATCTTGCTCGACACCACGGCGAGCACGCCGCTGGCAGCATCGGTGAGAGGCAGCAAAATCGGCAGCAATTGCATCGGGCCGCGCACGTTGGTATGCATCACCTGGTCGAAATCGTCAGCCTCAATGGGCTCGACGTGTTCCGTTCGCGGCCCATAGACGCCCGCCACGATCACCGCGAGATCCAGCTTTTCGCCGTCCAGTTGCGAGCCGAACGTGGCAATTTGCTCGGGCTGCGTGATGTCGAGCGAGAAGGTTTCCGCGCCCATTGCACGAAGCGCGGCGAGCGCCGCCGAATCGCGCGCGGTGGCCAGCACGCGCCAGCCATCGCGACCATAACTGCGCACGAACTCATGGCCGAGCCCGCGCGATGCACCCACGATCAATACGGTTTTCATTTCACCTGGGACCTTAGACAATTTCGATGCCCATTGCCGTCGCTTCGCCGCCGCCAATGCACAACGTTGCCACGCCGCGCTTCAGGCCGCGATGACGCAACGCGCCGATCAGGGTCACGAGAATCCGTGCGCCCGATGCGCCGATCGGATGGCCCAGCGCGCACGCGCCGCCGTTCACGTTGACTTTCTCGTGCGGCAAATCGTGCTCGCGCATCGCTGCCATCGCGACGACCGCGAACGCCTCGTTGATCTCGAACAGATCGACCTGGTTGGCTCGCCAGCCGTTCTTCTCGAACAGCTTGGTGATCGCGCCGACGGGCGCCGTAGTGAACAGCGCGGGTTCCTGCGCGAACGTGCTGTGGCCGACCACGCGTGCAAGCGGCATAACGCCGAGCTTCTCCGCAGTGGAAGCACGCATCATCACGAGCGCGGCCGCGCCATCGGATATCGACGATGAATTTGCCGCCGTCACCGTGCCATCCTTCGCGAACGCAGGCTTGAGCGTCGCGATCTTGTCGAGGTTGGCCTTGAACGGCTGTTCATCGCGATCGATGACGGTATCGCCCTTGCGTCCCGCCACCGTTACCGGCGCGATCTCCCAGCGGAACGAACCGTCCTCGCTTGCCCGCTTCGCCCGACGCAGCGATTCGACGGCAAACGCGTCCTGCGCCTCTCGCGAAAATTGAAACGACCCAGCGCACTGCTCCGCGAACGTGCCCATCAAGCGGCCCTTTTCGTACGCGTCTTCCAGGCCGTCGAGGAACATGTGATCGAGTACCTGACCATGTCCCATGCGCATGCCGCCGCGCGCCTTGGGTAGCAAATACGGCGCGTTGGTCATGCTTTCCATCCCGCCGGCCACGATCACCGCTGCGGAATCCGCCAGCAACATGTCGTGCGCGAACATGGCGGCACGCATGCCC
>NZ_JBAUSA010000889.1:0-4865 GCF_049581465.1 Caballeronia sp.
GTTCTTTATCGGCTTGCCGGGTAATCCGGTGTCGAGTTTCTGCACCTTCCTGCTGTTTGTGCGGCCGTTCATCCTCCGGTTGGCGGGTGTCAACGCCGTCGAACCGCGCGTGTATGCCATGCGTGCCGATTTCACACAGAATAAAGGCGACCGGCGCAATGAATTCCTGCGCGCGCGCTTGAACGACCAGGGCGGTCTCGATGTGTTTGACAACCAGAGTTCGGCTGTCATGACATCGACCGTGTGGGGCGATGGGCTCATCGACAACCCGCCGGATAACGTCATCCGGGCCGGGGACGTGGTGCGCTTCATCCCGTTTTCCGAATTGACGCGTTGAAGGCAGCTATGAAAGTGGAACTGAGGTTTTTTGCGAGCGTGCGTGAAGCGCTGGGGGTATCGAACGAGAGCGTGGACGTGCCCGATGGCGTTGCGAATATCGGCGATGTCCGCGCGTGGCTGCGTGCGCGCGGCGGCGCATGGGCGGACACGCTCGCCGAGGGGCGGTCGTTGCGAATGGCGTGCAATCACGAGATGACCGACGCGTCGCGGCGCATTACGGAAGGCTGCGAGGTTGCGTTCTTCCCGCCTGTCACGGGCGGCTGACATGACCCGAGTGCGCGTGCAGGAAGCCGATTTTGATATCAGCGCGGAAGTTGCTGCTTTACGTGCCGATAACCCGAAAGTGGGCGCGGTGGCGTGCTTCATTGGGACGGTGCGCGACTTGAACGAAGGCCGTGCCGTCGAGACGATGGAACTTGAGCACTATCCCGGCATGACCGAGAAATCGCTTCGGAAAATAGCGGAAGATGCGCGCGAGCGCTGGCCGGGCTCCGACGTGCTGATCGTGCACCGGGTGGGCAAGTTGTTGCCGCTCGACCAGATCGTGCTGGTTGCGACGACCGCGGCGCATCGTGGGGAAGCGTTCGAATCGTGTGCCTTCGTGATGGATTACCTGAAAACTCAGGCGCCGTTCTGGAAGAAGGAAAAGACGGGCGATGGCGAGAAGTGGGTCGACGCGCGTGAATCGGATAGTGCCGCCGTGGAGCGGTGGTCGCCATGATGTGACTCAGGGGCGGGACGTCCTAAGCGCCCCCGTTTGCACCCCTGCGCATTTCCTGTAGCTTGGCGAGCAAACTCAATTGGGCCTCGGGAATCGTGTAATTCCATCCAAACTTGCTCAACTGGAGGCTTTGCGCAATGCGCAGGGCGGGCTCCATGAACCGGACGGCGGCCGCCGGTTCGTAGCGAGCCTGGACGGTATCGAGAAAGAGCGCTAGCCAGCGGGCAAAATGTTGCGGTTCAATATCGCCGAGCGGACGGTGTACTTCCTGAACGTTGCCACGGTAATTCTTCGACCCGAGTACAAGACTCGACCAGAACGTCGTCATTTTGGCGAGATGCTCGTCCCAACGGCCAGTCAGTTCGCGCTCGAAAATCGGGCGCAGCAGGATATCGTCATCAACCCGCGCGTAAAATGCCTCGACCAGCGCCCGGATGTTGCGCTCATCGGGCTCCGCCGAACGATTCGACGACGAAAATTCTGCACTGGCTTCTGTCATGACAATAAGATCGCAAAGTTGAAGTGGCGCAGGAGGTGTCGAAAAGCATCGAACAGCCCACGAAGGTGGCCAACATTTTGACGGTCGATGATTAAAACTCGAATCTGCCGCAAAATAGCATGATCAAATGGAACGCAGTCCTATCAGGCTTGGGGTCCACGGTCTGCAATGATAATCGACATCCGCAACGCTCGCCGCTGGCGGGGCTTGCGGAACCAGGCTCGTAAAATAAAAACGCCGCTACGCATCCGTGCAACCAGGCAATCCTCCTGCCGTCACACGATGCGACCCATGCGGCTTCACGTGACGGACACATGCGACTGACCGACTACACTGATTATTCCCTGCGCGTCATGCTGTATCTGGCCGTCCAGCCGGAAGGCCTCACGACTATCCAGGAAATCTCCGACGCCTACGGCATTTCTAAAAGCCACCTGATGAAAGTGGTGCAGCGCCTCGGCGAGCTAGGCTGGGTGGAAACCGTGCGTGGCCGCAACGGCGGGCTGAAGCTCGATAGACGCACGCTGTCGGTGACGATCGGCGAAGTCGCGCGCAAGATGGAGTGCGACTTTTCGATCGTAGGCTGTTTCGCGGACGCGAGCGATGCCCATCGCCATTGCGTGATCCAGTCGCATTGCCGCCTGAAAGGCGTATTCGCGGCCGCCCGGGACGCGTTCCTGGCTGAACTCGACCGGCATACCATCGGCGAGCTTGCTTCACCCACGGTCGAACTTGCCGCATTGCTCGGGATCGTGCGCTTCACGCCAGCAGCGCCAGCAGCGCCAGCGCCGGTGAGCGCTGCCGCATAAGTCGAAAAAACAGCACATGAGTCGCAAAAACGCTGGCCTGGTCGCGCGGCGCGGTGCTATTAAAGCCTCAGGCCACGCGCTCTTGACGTGCATCAATTCGCCCGCGCGCTGCGCGCCCACACTTCGAGGGTTAGCGCAGAAAAATGGGCATCTCGTGCTCCGCGACGCTTGAAAGTGTCGGATCACGCCTCATTTTGAATACATCCCGAATCGGAGGTCTCTCAATATGAGAATCGACAAGCTAACGACGAAGTTCCAGGAAGCACTCGCCGACGCGCAAAGTCTCGCGGTCGGCAATGACAATCAATATATCGAACCCATTCACCTGCTTGCGGCGCTGATCGCGCAACAAGACGGTTCGGCGCGCTCGCTGCTGTCGCAGGCGGGCGTGCAGGTCCAGGCCTTGCAAACTGCGCTTAAAGACGCCATGACGCGCCTGCCGCAAGTTCAGGGCACCGACGGCAACGTGCAGGTCAGCCGCGATCTCGCCGGCTTGCTCAACAGCGCCGACAAGGAAGCGCAAAAGCTCAACGACACCTACGTCGCGAGCGAAATGTATCTTCTCGCGATTGCCGACGACAAAGGCGAAGCGGGCCGTATCGCCAAGCAGCACGGCTTGACGCGCAAAGCGCTCGAAGCCGCGATCAACGCAGTGCGCGGCGGCGCCGAGGTCCATAGCCAGGACGCGGAAAGCCAGCGCGGCGCGCTGAAAAAGTACACCGTCGACCTGACCGAGCGCGCACGCGCCGGCAAGCTCGACCCGGTCATTGGCCGCGACGACGAAATTCGCCGCTCCATCCAGATCCTGCAACGCCGTACGAAAAACAACCCTGTGCTGATCGGCGAGCCGGGCGTGGGCAAGACGGCGATTGTCGAAGGCCTCGCGCAGCGGATCGTCAACGGCGAAGTGCCGGAATCGCTGAAAAGCAAGCGCGTCCTCTCGCTCGACATGGCCGCGTTGCTGGCCGGCGCGAAGTATCGCGGCGAGTTCGAGGAACGGTTGAAAGCGGTTCTCAACGACATCGCGAAGGACGAAGGCCAGACCATCGTCTTTATCGACGAGATCCACACCATGGTCGGCGCGGGTAAGGCCGAAGGCGCAATGGACGCCGGCAACATGCTCAAGCCCGCGCTTTCGCGTGGCGAGCTGCATTGCATCGGCGCTACGACGCTGGACGAATATCGCAAGTACATCGAGAAGGATGCGGCGCTCGAGCGGCGGTTCCAGAAGGTGCTGATCGACGAGCCTTCGGTTGAAGCGACTATCGCGATCCTGCGTGGCTTGCAGGAAAAGTACGAGCTGCACCACGGCGTGGAGATCACCGATCCGGCTATCGTCGCGGCGGCCGAGTTGTCGCATCGCTATATCACGGACCGGTTTCTGCCGGACAAGGCCATCGACCTGATTGATGAAGCGGCGTCGAAGGTCAAGATGGAAATCGATTCGAAGCCTGAAGAAATGGATCGGCTGGATCGTCGCCTTATTCAGTTGAAGATCGAGCGCGAAGCCGTCAAGAAGGAAAAGGATGAGGCGTCGCAGAAGCGCTTACAGCTGATCGAGGAGGAAATTGAGCGGCTGAACCGTGACTATTCCGATCTCGAGGAAATCTGGATGGCGGAGAAAGCCGCCGTGCAGGGCAGCGCGACGTTGAAGGAAGAAATCGAAAAGGCCCGTGCGGATATGGTGCGTCTGCAACGCGAAGGCAAACTCGAAAAGGTCGCCGAATTGCAGTACGGCAAGCTGCCGGAACTCGAAGCGCGATTGAAGCAAGTTACGCAGGCCGAAACAGCGGAGCAAAGCAACCCGACGCGTCCGCGTCTTTTGCGCACGCAAGTGGGCGCCGAGGAAATCGCGGAAGTAGTGTCGCGCTCCACGGGTATTCCTGTCTCGCGGATGATGCAGGGCGAGCGCGAGAAGCTGTTGCAGATCGAAGCGAAGCTGCATGACCGCGTGGTCGGGCAGGACGAGGCGATTGGCGCGGTGGCCGATGCAATCCGTCGTTCGCGCGCAGGTCTGTCCGATCCGAACCGGCCGTATGGTTCGTTCCTGTTCCTCGGGCCGACAGGCGTGGGCAAGACTGAGTTATGCAAGGCACTCGCGGCGTTCCTGTTCGATTCGGAGGATCACTTGATCCGTATCGACATGAGCGAGTTCATGGAGAAACACAGTGTCGCGCGGTTGATCGGCGCGCCTCCAGGATATGTGGGCTATGAAGAGGGCGGGTATTTGACCGAACTCGTGCGTCGCAAGCCGTATAGCGTGATCCTGCTCGATGAAGTCGAGAAGGCGCATCCGGATGTGTTCAACGTGCTGCTGCAAGTGCTCGACGACGGCCGCATGACCGATGGCCAGGGGCGCACCGTGGACTTCAAGAACACGGTGATCGTGATGACGTCGAATCTCGGCTCGCAGACCATTCAGGCGATGGTCGGAGAATCGCACGAAGCGATCAAGGACGCGGTCTGGGGAGAAGTGAAGCTGCATTTCCGGCCGGAG
>NZ_JBAUSA010000890.1:0-1626 GCF_049581465.1 Caballeronia sp.
GGCACGCAAAGCAACATGAACCTGAACGAGGTGATCGCGAACCGCGCGAGCGAGCTGATGGGCGGCGAGCGCGGCGAAGCCCGCAAGGTGCATCCAAACGACGACGTGAATCGCGGGCAATCGTCCAACGATGTCTTTCCAACGGCCATGCACATCGCTGCGGCCGTGGCGATCGTCAAGCATCTGGTGCCGTCGCTGAAAACCTTGCGCGAGACGCTTCACGCGAAATCCAGGGCGTTCGACTCAATCGTGAAGATCGGCCGGACGCACTTGCAGGACGCCACGCCAATCACGCTCGGGCAGGAATTTTCAGGCTATGTGGCGCAACTCGACCAGGGCATTCGACACGTCGAGTCAACCTTGCCGCATTTGTATCAACTGGCGCTCGGCGGCACGGCAGTCGGCACGGGGCTGAACGCCCATCCGGAATTTGCCGTGAAGGTGGCGGCCGTGATCGGCAAGCTGACCGGCTTGCCGTTCGAAACCGCGCCGAACAAATTCGAAGTGATGGCCGCGGCCGACGCGCTGGTTTTCGCGCACGGCGCGTTGAAGACGATCGCGGCAAGCCTGATGAAAATCGCCAACGACATTCGATGGCTCGCAAGCGGACCGCGTTGCGGGCTTGGGGAATTGTCGATTCCGGAAAACGAGCCAGGCTCCTCGATCATGCCGGGCAAGGTGAATCCGACGCAGTCGGAAGCCGTCACCATGCTGTGCTGCCAAGTATTCGGCAATGACGTCGCGGTGAATTTCGGCGGCGCGAGCGGCAATTTCGAACTGAACGTGTTCCGCCCGATGATCGCGCACAACGTGCTGCAATCGGTCCGGCTTCTCGCCGATGGCGCGCTGAGCTTCAACGATAATTGCGCAGTCGGGATCGAGCCGAACGAATCACGCATCGACAGCTTGCTGAATGAATCGCTGATGCTGGTGACGGCGTTGAACCCGCACATCGGCTACGACAAGGCCGCGAAGATCGCGAAGAAAGCGCACAAGGAAGGCACGACGCTTAAGGCATCGGCGCTGGCGCTGGGCTTCGTGACGGACGCGGAATTCGACGAGTGGGTAAAACCGGAAGACATGGTCGGGAAAAAGTAACGCGGGCGGCGGTGAGTACAGCGGTTGCCTGGACGAATCCTGAGCAACCGCCGCATCCTCTTAACGCCGCCCGGCCTTTTGTTCCGTCCAAAAGCCCTGTTCTATGCA
Organism: Caballeronia sp.; assembly: GCF_049581465.1. Classification (GTDB taxonomy): domain Bacteria; phylum Pseudomonadota; class Gammaproteobacteria; order Burkholderiales; family Burkholderiaceae; genus Caballeronia. Next base: position 1,207 of record NZ_JBAUSA010000890.1, read on the forward strand.
ATACGCAATGAGCTTCGCGCCCGACTCGGCAAAGATATCGCCGATACGCTTGGAAACGTCGTCGCGATCGACCGCGTCACCCGCAACGGTCAAGTTCAAACCACTTGTCTGCAGCGACCGTGCAACGCGCGCGGTCAGCTCCTTAATGTCCTTGCCGAGCGCCTTCCTGCGATCCTCCTTTTCGTTCAGCGACGCCTTCAGCAATTGATCGAGTGCCTTCACACCCGCGCCGCCGCCCAGCCGGGTTGAAGCGAGCGCCTGCCAGCCTTCGCCGCGCTCCATGCGCGCCAAAAGTACCGCGTTCAGCCGGTCGGCTGCCGCGCGCGGTTGCACGGGGCCGTATCGGAGGAATGTTTCGTTCGTGGCGATGGAAAGGCGCACAAGCTTCAACACTTCGTCGAGATACAGTCCCACAAATTC
>NZ_JBAUSA010000891.1:0-4777 GCF_049581465.1 Caballeronia sp.
GGCATCGGTTGAGCCGCCGGCCACGCGCTATGTCAATCCGGTGTGCGGGATGGCTATCGATATCGCGTCGGCAAAACATGTTCTGGACTGCGATGGACAGCGCGTCTATTTCTGCTGCGACGGTTGCAAGGTCGAGTTCGAACGTTCACCTGAAAAATATCTTGCGATCGCGCGGGGTCAGCCGGCACGGGAGAAGACATGAACGACGTGTGCAATGAGGTCCGGGCGCCCCATGCGCCGACATTCTCGGCCGTGGTGTTGGCTGCGGGCCTGTCATCGAGGATGCAGGGCCAGCACAAGTTGCTGCTGCCGGTCGATGGGCAACCGGCCGTCAGGCGTACCGTGAGCGCGCTGTCCGCTGCAGGGCCTGAGGAGATCGTGGTCGTGACGGGCTTCAGGAGGCGTGCCGTCATGGAGGCGCTAGTAGACCTGCCCGTTACGTTCCAGAGCAATCCGCGCTATGAGGAAGGGCAGATGACCTCGGTCGCCGCTGGCGTTGCGGCGCTTCGCGCGCCGTGCAGCGTCGTGATGGTTTGCCTTGCGGATCAGGTGCTGCTTGAGGCCGCTGACTACCGCGAACTGATCGACGCGTTTGGCGCGATGCCGCGTGGGTCGATCCTGATTCCGGTATTCAACGGGCAGCGTGGCAATCCCGTTGCTTTCTCCGCGAGCTATGCCGCTGAGGTCATTAGCGGACATGTGAATCCAGGGTGTCGCAAGCTGATCGCCGAGCATCCTGACGAGGTTTTCATCCATGAAGCCGCGCACGATCGCTTCATCATCGATATGGACACGCCGGAGGATTACGCGGGGATTGTGGCGCGATTTAGTGAAACGCATTCACGGTGATTTTGGCTTTTGATTTGCACTGTCGAGACTCGGCGAGGAGAACGTCACTGGCTTGTCTTGGTTACCCTCAATGATGACACTTTTCAGGCACATGTAGAAGAAATCAACAGAAAGGCGTCGGACAAAGAGGTAAGCGCCGCGAGTCCGAAAACACTCTCGGCTGATCTGTTGAATGCGTTCGACGGAGACGCGGATTCCGCACGTCTCACACTCGCATCAGTGAGACGGTCCTTTGCCGAGCCGGGTTTTGTGGGCCTGGGGCGTGGTCTGGACTAGTTTGAAGCTAAAGTCGGAGCCTCAGGATTCGGACTTTTGCGTGCGCGAGCGATCTGAAGCGCCTTAGGCCGCAAGGCTCGGTATCGAATATGCCTTCGACAATTCTGCCGGCATTTGTTGCCGCGGCTATATCGTTGATTTGCTCGATTGTGCAATGCTGCTATCTAATTGGACTACGTATCATTCACGCACGCACCCGAGAGCCTTGACCATGCAAACCATCCAGAACCCGCTTCAAGCCCGCGACACCGCGCAATGGCAAGTCCGTTGCGATCTCGCCGCGCTGTACCGCGTCGCCGCGCATTTTCGTATGACGGACATGATCGACACGCATATCACGGCACGCTTGGCCGGCGACACGCCAACGTTCCTGATTAACCGATACGGCGTTCTTTTTCATGAAATGCGCGCGTCAGATCTGGTGAAGATCGATCACCGGGGCCACGTCGTCGACGAACGTGCCGCCGAAGAGCCCGCGCGTTTTCGTGTGAACGCGGCCGGGTTCACTATTCATTCCGCGATCCACATGGCGCGCGAGGACCTGGGCTTTGTGATTCACACGCACACGGCGGCGGGCACAGCGGTGTCCGCTCAGGAACATGGGCTGCTGCCGATCAGCCAGCACGCGCTCAAGTTCTACGGCAAGCTTGGCTACCACGATTACGAGGGCATCGCGCTGGATCTGGCCGAACGCGAACGCCTGGTGCGCGATCTCGGTGCCAACAAGGCGATGATCCTGCGCAATCACGGCTTGCTTGCTGCAGGCGCGACAGCCGCCGAGGCGTTCCACGAAATCTACTTCCTCGAACGGGCTTGCCAGGCGCAGATTCAGGCCGTGGCCGGCGGGTCGGCGTTGCGCTTTCCGACGGTTGACGTGTGCGAGTTGACCGCGAGCCAGTTCGAGCGAGGGGATTCCGGCGAGATCACGGAGTTGGCGTGGCGTGCCGCGCTGCGACTTATCGAGGACCCCGCTTCCGACTACCGCTGTTGAGTGCGCGCTACACCCGAACTTGAAGTGACGATGCGACCGAACAGCACGCGAAGAAATACGATCTGGGGGTAAGTGCGCACCGCGTCCGCTAGATGGATAATCGAGGAAACTCAGTGCTCTAGCAGTGGACAATCAACATGGCCGATGTACGCGACGTCAATCTGAACCGGCTGGCCGTCTTCGTGGCGGTCGTCGAGACGGGATCCCTGACCGCTGCCGCCGAGCGCCTTGGGGTGGCGAAGACGATGGTCAGCACGCACATGCAGCGCCTCGAGGCAGAGGTCGGCGCGAACTTGCTGGTGAGGACGACCCGCCGCGTCAGCTTGACTGAGTCAGGCAGAAGTTTCTACGAGGCGAGCTGCCACGTCCTGCGAGCGGCCGAGGATGCGCTGGCCGCCGTTGCCGATGACACCGGGCCGTTGCGTGGCTCGCTGCGAGTGAGTGCGCCGATCGACTATGGGTCCCTGATCGTGGCGCCCGCGCTGGTTGAATTACGGCGGCGGCATCCGGCGCTCAGCATCGAACTCATGTGCAGCGACCAGTTTGTCGACATTGTGGGCGAGGGCATCGATGTCGCCATCAGGCTGGGGCGCCTCGCCGATTCAAACTATCGCGCAGCGAAGATTGGTGAGTTCGTGAAATGGGTGGTCGCGAGTCCTGCGTTCATCGAAACCTGGGGAAGTCCAGTGGACCCCATGCTGCTCGCGCCCATGCCGCACGTCGCGCTATCCACTTTGGCGCGGCCGTTGTCGGTTGCACTCGAAGACGCCCATGGCAACAAGGAAAGCGTACGGTGCGCCAACGCTTTCATCACCAACACCGCGCTCGCTTGCCGGGCGGCGACGCTCGCAGGCGGGGGATTCGCGGTGCTCACCGATTTTGCCGTTAGAGAAGATGTAGCCGCTGGACGTCTCGTGAGATTGTTGCCCGCCTGGGCGACGGCATCCGCAAGCATTCAGGCCGTGTTCCCCTCCGCGCGTTTTGCGTCGGGGAAGGTCCGTGCCCTGACCGAGATGGTCAAGGCACAGTGGCAAGGGATACGTTTGAATTCGTAAGACGTGGCGCCCAACTCAGTTGAGTGAACCACGCATCTCAATGCAAGTCTCCCTCCGTTCGCGCCATTCTCCCGCGCAGAAATCCCCACTGCGCATTCCCGACGTCCACCCTATAATTGTTGCAGTCCCCAAAAAACCGGCGAGGCGAACTATGCTGCAAATTTCCCGGCGACAGTTCCTGAAGGTTACCGCGAGCACGCTCGCCGGGTCGAGCCTGGCCCTCATGGGCTTCTCGCCGGCACCCGCCTTGGCGGAAGTTCGTCAATACAAGCTCTCACGCACGACTGAAACCCGCAATACCTGTCCCTACTGCGCGGTCGGTTGCGGCATCCTGATGTACGGCCTCGGCGACAACGCCAAGAACGCCAAATCCAGCATCATCCATATCGAGGGCGATCCCGATCATCCGGTGAATCGCGGCACACTCTGCCCGAAAGGCGCAAGCCTGATCGACTTCATTCATAGTCCGAGCCGACTGCAATATCCGGAATATCGCGCGGCAGGATCGAACGAATGGAAGCGGATATCGTGGGACGACGCGCTCGATCGCATCGCCCAACTGATGAAGGACGATCGCGACGCCAACTTTGTCGAGACGACCGAGGACGGCAAGAAAGTCAATCGATGGGTGACGACGGGCATGCTGGCCGCGTCGGCTGCAAGTAATGAAGTGGGCTACCTGACGCACAAGGCTGCCCGCAGTCTCGGCCTGCTCGCGTTCGACAATCAAGCGCGTGTCTGACACGGCCCGACGGTGGCAGGTCTTGCCCCGACGTTTGGCCGTGGAGCGATGACGAACCATTGGGTCGACATCAAGAACGCGGATGTGATCCTGGTCATGGGCGGCAATGCAGCCGAGGCGCATCCATGCGGTTTCAAGTGGGTCGTGGAAGCCAAGGCGCACAGGAAGGCCCGGTTGATCGTGGTCGATCCGCGCTTCACGCGTACCGCATCGGTCGCGGACTACTACGCGCCCATTCGTACCGGGACGGACATTGTGTTCCTCGGCGGAGTGATTAATTATTTACTTACCAACGACAAGATCCAGCACGAGTACGTCAAGAATTATACGGACGTCGCGTTTATCGTTCGGGAGGATTTCACGTTCACAGACGGCCTTTATTCCGGCTATCAGGCGCAAACGCATCAATACGATAAATCAACATGGGACTATGAGAAGGGCGACGACGGCTACGCGAAAATCGACCCCACGCTCCAGCACCCGCGTTGCGTCTATAACCTGATGAAGCAGCACTACTCGCGCTATACGCCCGAGCAGGTAGAGAAGATTTGCGGCACCCCAAGGGAGAAATTCCTCAAGGTATGCGAAATGCTCGCATCGACTTCCGTTCCCGGACGTGCCGGCACGATCATGTATGCACTTGGCTGGACGCAGCATTCCATTGGGTCGCAGATCATCCGGACCGGCGCCATGGTGCAATTGCTGCTGGGTAACATCGGCATTGCAGGCGGGGGGATGAACGCGCTGCGCGGCCACTCGAACATCCAGGGTTTGACCGACTTGGGCCTGCTGTCGAATTCCCTGCCCGGCTACCTGACGTTACCGACAGAAGCCGAGCAGGATTTCGACGCGTTCATCACGAGC
>NZ_JBAUSA010000892.1:0-5967 GCF_049581465.1 Caballeronia sp.
GAGCAACTCGCTCGTTCGCATCCCCATATCGTGTACGCATCCATCTCAGGCTTCGGTCACTCCGGTCCGTTTAGCGATCTGCCGGGATATGACGCCGTGGTCCAGGCGATGGGCGGCGTAATGAGCCTGACTGGGTATCCCGACGGGGCGCCTGCACGAGTAGGCACGAGTATCGGGGATCTCGGGGCGGCGCTTTTCGCGACGATTGGGATTCTCGCTGGATTGCATAAGCGATCACGGGACGCGCAAGGCACCCATGTCGACATCGGCATGCTGGACTGCCAGGCGGCCTTATTGGAAACAGCGCTGGTCCGATTTGATGTTGAAGGAAAGGTGCCCGAACGCACGGGTGACGCACATCCGTCTCTCGCGCCGTTCGAAACATTCCTGGCTGAAGATGGCCGCTTCGTCATTGCAGCGGGTAACGATACGCTCTTCTTGTTGATGGCCGACGCGCTTGGTGTACCTCAACTGGCGTCGGATCCGCGCTTCGTGACTAACGACCTGAGAGTTCAGAACAGGCCCGCGCTCGTCAAGGCGATTGAGCGTGTCACGCTGACGCGTCCGATCACTCACTGGCTAGATAAGTTAAACGAGGTCGGCGTGCCCTGCGCGCCCATTAATTCTATCGACGTGCTCTTCGAGCATCCGCAATTGCTGGCACGCGACATGATTATTCAGGTTGAGGGCGTGGCCGGTAAAAAGTTCAGGACGGCAGGCAATCCGATCAAGATGAGCGCGTCGCCCGATGAGGACGTTTCTGTCGCGAAGAAGTCGCCATCGGTGAGCGAGCATCGCGAGGCAATCCTCGCGGAAGTCATGTCGTCCACTGGCGCTTACTCGTCCCTGTCACCGTATATCGAGGACGCCAGTCCGGATTCGGAAATCGATTCGATCCTGACCGTGTAAGTCTCGTCAATTTTGAAGTGAAGGAAATCTCATGACAATCGATGCAAACGCTGTACCCGATGTATTTGCAAAGCAGTCCAAAACTTCTACGATCGAGAGCGATACGCACCAGACAGCCTCCAGGACAGTTGGCGTCGACGTTCAGGCGAACCCAGTCGAGCCAGGACAATATGAAACAATCAAAGTCGACCGCCGCGAGCGTGTTGGGCTTATCACCTTGTATCGGCCGAAGCAGTTGAATGCGATCAGCACGAAGCTGTCGCGAGAGGTGCTGTCGGCACTGCGGGAGTTTGACCAGGACGACAGGATCGGCGCTATCGTCATCACCGGGAACGCTCGCGCCTTCGCTGCGGGCGCCGACATCGAAGAGATGTCGGAGAAAACGTTCAACGACTTATATTCGGCCGATATCTTTGTTGAATGGGATAAAGTTCGCGCAATTACCAAGCCGATTGTGGCCGCGGTCGGCGGGTATGCGTTGGGCGGTGGGTGCGAGCTCGCAATGATGTGCGACTTCATCATTGCTTCGGAGGACGCACAATTCGGCCAGCCAGAGATCAAGCTGGGCATCCTGCCCGGAATCGGTGGATCGCAGCGGCTTACGCGAGCCGTAGGGAAATCGTTGGCAATGGATCTGATTCTGACAGGGCGCAACCTTAACGCAACCGAGGCCTTGGCGGCGGGGCTGGTAGCGCGAGTAGTACCAGCGGCTAGCCTGCGGCAGGTCGCACTGGAAACAGCGCATACGATCGCCGGCTACAACGCGCCTGCGGTTCGAATGGCCAAGGAGGCCGTCAATCGGGCCTTTGAAACGACATTAAGCGAGGGCATCCTGCACGAGCGACGGCTGTTCCAGGCAAGCTTCGCAACGGAGGGCCAAAAAGAGGGAATGTTCGCGTTCCTAGCGAAGCGAGCACCGGTTTTCCGTCATCGGTAGCCGCTTGCGGTGAACCACATCGCACGGCCCGCGCGCACCCTTCTAGAACCGATATCCGATGCCACCCAGGACGACATCCGTGTCCCGGCTATAGCGAGTCACCACGCGGTTCCAGGTCACGCGCGCCGACCAGTGCTGCGTAAAGCGATACGAAGCCGATGCCGACACGAGGCCGGACAGAATGCCGTCGCCCGTGTCGCGATCTTCGTTCGCGCCGTGATGGATATCGGCATAGAGGCCGGCACCAATGCCAAGCGTCAGACGCTCGTCGAAGAAGGCCCGCGTGAGCCAGAGCTGTGCGGTCAAGCCGTCACGCCGCGCAGCCAGGCCGTTGCCTTCGTGCAGATAGCCTACTGTCCCGTCGAGATAGTTTGTCAACCCACGCCTGTATTCGATCATCTCCGCGGCTGATGTCTGCGACTCAAAGCTGTTCAGGATCGTCGCGCCAGCCATCAACGTGACTTCGTTGTTCGTGACCTTTTGCGAGCGCGGCAGGGCGAAGTCACGTGGCCCTGGCGTATCCGGTCCGTCCAGCTGGTAGCCGATGCCGAGCAGGACTGCAGTGGTCGACGGCCCATTCGTCACCTGCACGTGATTGAGTTGCAGATTGGCTGTCCATCGCTTCGATGAATACCAGGTAGCGCGCGCACTATAGACGACGCCCCAGCCATGTGAATTGGAATAGCCCGCGCCTTGCTCGGCTGCTTCGGTGTCAAAGTAACGGTATGGACCCACGCCGAGTGCGACGACAAAGCGTCGCTGCGCTAGTGGTAATCGGGCCCATGCCTGCACGAGCGGGCCATCGCGATGATGATCGGTAATATGGCCTTCGTTGAGCCAGGTAAAGCTGCCCGCGAAGTACTGGCCGAATCCTTCTGTATAGTCCATCGACCACGCGTAAGAATGGCTATGTTCTCCGGTCAATGGTCCGGTGTACAAAGCGAATTCCTGGGCCGACACACGGCTCGTCCCGGCGCATAACACCGCGACGACAACGGCGAGACTCCAGTTAGCCTTCATCTTGGTATTGGATGGCTGCTCGGGGTGGAAGGCTCACTAGCCTGACGGCTGGCGATTCTGGTCGCTGCTTGCGTTTATTGTGACAGGGTTTTGCGCTAACGGTTCTTCGAGAGGAGCGGATTTATTTCGTTTGATTTTCGGGAGACGCTGCGTCAGGCAGCCCCGTTCGTTTGGATTGCCGCTTGCTCGGGTCTGGACCGCGGTCGTTGTGGCGCGTACGTGCGGCTCGTGTTTGAACCGTCAGCGCCAGATCGCGCCGGCGTGGTCGGATCCTGAAGAGAGTAGACTTCCCGCCTTCCATTCGCTCTTCCAGGTGGTCTCTATGTTGATGAAAGCCCTGCGTGTCGGTCTCGGACAGTTGATCGTGCTCGGCGACGCCGTCAGTCGCCCGCGGCCGCAACGCCGTTCGCTGCAAGGTCAGGCAGCGGTGGTAAAAGATGCGGCCCGGCTGTCGCTCTATCAGTTCCAGGCCTGCCCCTTCTGCGTCAAGACGCGACGCGCGCTGCATCGTCTGAATGTACCCATGACTCTGCACGACGCCAAGAACGATCCCGTGCAGCGGGAGCGTTTGCTGGCCGGCGGCGGCAAGATCAAGGTGCCCTGCCTGCACATTCAGGAAGAAGGCCAGTCGCGCTGGCTGTACGATTCCAACGCGATCATCGCCTATCTGGAGCAACGCTTCGCCAAAGTCGTCTGATTAGGGACGTGCATAGAGGTTGTCGCCCGGCGTCAGGAACGAAGAAACAAACAATGTCAAGCGAATAGGCTTTAATCGCATCCGATTTATTATGGAACTAAAAAAGACCCCCGGATGACCAACATGACGCCGCTGTCCCGTGCCTCGCGCCTGGCATCTGCGGGTGTCGCGATCGTCGGCGCAGGACCCGCAGGACTTACGGCGGCCGTCTATGCGGCATCGGAGGGACTGTCGGTCGCGGACGCGACCGTGGTGGCGCAGATTCATAGTCTGCTGGCCGATGCGCGGTGAACGCACGGGTCGACTGTCTGGCGCCCCACTGACCTGTCAGCGTTGCGTTTCCTGGAATGCTGGAGACTTTTCACGCCAGTCGTAGGCCCGATGATCGATATCGGTTAAAGATTTCCGGAGCGCATGTCGTTATGCATCGATACAAGTCGAGACCGTCAGCCGGCTCATGCGTAACAGGCATGCCGGGCGTGCCGACCGACCGATGCAACAAGCTCCGCAGGGGAACCAATCTTGAATCAGCAACAATCGTCACGGTCCCGGACAGCGGCCCCGGGTGAAGTCATCTATTCTGAAGGCTTCGTCGGCGAGTCCGTCATCTATGTGATTGCAGATGGCAAAGTCGAAATCTCTACCCGTTGTGACGAAAAGAAGGTGGTCCTCGCGACGCTCGGAAAGGGGGAGATTTTTGGTGAGTCAGCATTGTTGCCTTCTGAGCCGCGAGGCAACACCGCGAAGGCGCTTACCTTTTGCCAACTGACTGCCATTGGGACAAGCGTAGTGGAGGAGGAACTCGAACGCGTGTCGCCGCTGCTTCGCCATCTCGTGCGAACCATGATTCGGCGGGTCAAGAAGAAAGACGATCTCCTGGCCACCTATACGCATGCGGACTTCCTGCCAGGCGTTCTTTCCTATGCGCATGTCCTGGCTCTGATGGCAGTTGCCGAGAGCGGGGATGAATGGGATGGACGCACGCGCCGCGCGCCGGGAACCGAAGTCTCGGTGCCTCTATCCGAAGTCATCAAGAAGTGCCATGCGCTTGCCGGGCATTCTCGCTTGCATGTGATGGCCATGCTCAAGCGGATGAGCAAACTCAACCTCATCGCGCTCGATGGTGACCGGTCCGGTCCCCTGAGCACCGCCCCGAACGATGGGACAACGAGTCGCCAGCTTGTCACGTTCGACCCTGTACGGATTACCGAGCGCGCTCGACAGGTGGCGGACCACGATCTCGACATCTCGATCGCCAGTGAACTGGAGTTGATCGAACTGGCCGACCTGGAAGCGTTGATCGGAGTTGAGAAGAAGCTGATTCTCAACAAACTATCCCACGGAGAAATTGCTGAGGATGTCTTTGCGTTCCGCAAGACCAAGGTATTGGACTATGTCGGAGAAAAAGGACTAACCTACTTTTCCAGACTCAATACCCGTGGAGTTGGCGAACTGAAATCGCTGGAGGATCTGGAGTTTATCGACCAGCGGACGTTATTCGAAACTGTGAGTGCCTTCGATACCTACGACCTCGCAAAATTACTCGCAGCCATGCCGAATCGATCCATCGCGGACCGGTTGTTGTCAGTTATGACCGAGGCGAGAAGAAATGAAGTGTCGTGGGTGATGCGGCGTGAGATCAAGATAGATCCCCTTGAGGTTGGTGAGATCGAGCAGCGTTTCCTGGAGACGGTGAGGGTAATCAAAGCTACTGCGGTCAATGCAGCCCCGCTTTCCACCCTGGAGACCTGATAGATCTTGGACGCACAACAGGCTGTTTTTAGTTCCAGCCCGATGGTTGGAGTCCCCGCCCGAGAGGACATATGGACCTTTTGACACTATTCGGTGCATTGTTCGGCGTGGCGTCCATCGTTTTGGGGTTCTCCCTCGAGGGTGGCCAATTCACTACCCTGTTTCAGCTGGAGGCCTTTGTAATCGTATTGGGTGGCACCCTCGGCGCGGTGATGATACAGAATACATGGGCGAAATTTTATGATGGCGCCAAGCACCTTCGCCTGGCTTTTGTGAAAGCACGGCAGGTCGACCGGGAGAGCCTGTCTGTCCTGCTCGAGTGGGGTGATCAGGCGAAGCTCAATGGAATGCTTGCATTTGAGTCGATCGAGGTCGGCGGGATTAATCCGTTCGCAAAAAGAGGATTGGAGCTTCTGGCAAACGGCGTATCGACTGCCGTGCTCGAAGACGCCTTGCAAAGGGAAATGGATGCGTACGAGCGCAATCACATGGCCGCAGCACGGATATGGCAGCAAGCCGGCGGGTATGCGCCCACGTTTGGCATTCTGGGGGCAGTGCTCGGTCTCATCCAGGTAACGGGCCATATCCTGGAGCCCTCGCAGCTTGGACAAGGTATAGCCGTCGCGTTTGTTTCAACGTTGTACGGTCTGGC
>NZ_JBAUSA010000893.1:0-1625 GCF_049581465.1 Caballeronia sp.
ATAATTGGACTAATATACAAATCAAGTTCAGAATCGGACTATCTGCAGACTCGGACTTTCACCCGCATTTTTGTCGGCTCTTGCTCATGACTCAAACCGAACGCCTGCCGCACCCCATGCCAGCGCCGCGACCGACCGTTGCGGATATGTCTGCCGCGGGGTTGCGCGCATTCTTCAATATTGCGCAGCACTGGACGCTTTCCATCGACGAGCAAATCGTCTTGCTCGGCTCGCCGGGCCGTTCGACGTTTTTCAAATGGAAAGCGACGCCGCAAACGGCGCGATTGGGTCGCGACACCCTCGAACGGTTGTCGCTGATCCTGGGCATTTACAAAGCGCTGCAAATCTTGTTGCCGCTAGCCGAAGCATCGGATGGATGGGTGAAGCGTCCGAATGCCGCGCCGCCCTTTGGTGGACGTCGTGCGCTCGATCGCATGCTTGCCGGCAATGTCAGTGATCTCGTTGCGGTTCGCCAATATCTCGATGCAATGCGAGGCGGCTGGGCGTGAAGGGAACATCGAAAGCTGAAAACGGCTGGACGAGCATCTGGCCGCATGCCGAACTGGATTGGTCGCCAGCCTACCGGGTCATTCCTACGCGGTTTCCGGCAGTCAATCTCTTTGACCGCGTCGCGTCGCCACACGATTTCGAGGCGCTCTACGCGCTCGAAGCCATGACCAACGACCGCTTGCGCACGGAAGTGGGCGAACTCGACCTGGTGCCAAAAGAAGAACGCCGGTTTGGGGCGGGTTACGGCCCGATCATGGCGGCCTTTACGCATTTAAACCCCAACGGCAGCCGTTTCTCCGATGGCACATACGGCGTGTTCTATTGCGCGCGCAGCAAGCGGACGGCGATTCAAGAGACGCGTTATCACTCGGCGCTATTTCTCGCGGACACGAAGCAACCGCCGCTGCGCCAGCAAATGCGGCTTTATTCGGTTCAGGCGAAGGGCGAAGTCCTGGATCTTCGCAATGGCCAGCTCGACCGGGCTGAACTCGATCGCGCGATTTTGTCGGCGACGCACTATGCGGCCGGCCAGGCATTGGGGCATGCCGCGCGGGCGGCGGGTGCGCCGGGAATTGCCTATCCGTCGGTGCGAGACGAAGGCGGCGAATGCCTTGCTGCGTTCCGCACGACACTCCTACGCGCCTGCCATCACGCGGCGTACCTCGAATACGAGTGGAACGGCGAAACGATCACCGACGTGTTCGAGATGAACAGGATCGTCTGAAAAATTCAGGGCAAAGCCAGTTCGCGCGCGCCTTCCGCGGTGGCCCAGCCTTGCTTCACCGACCAGCGGCGATCCGTACCCGCTTCCACGATAGTCAGGCGGCCGTCGTCGATATACGCGCCGGTATCGATAAACACCTGCGCGCCGATCTGACGGATGGCTTTCGTGGGTGTGTGGCCGCAATAGGTGGTGGACAAACCGCGTTGCGCCGATGCCTTGCCCGAGCCGAGCATGAGCGAACGGCCCCATAGCAATTGATGGCGAACATCGTCGGGAAAATACGCGACTTCCAGGTCGGCGTCGCTGCCGAAAAATTCGGCGTGCAACACGTTGAAGCGCGTTGCGCCGTCGCCGACGATGCGCACCAGCGGCACGGGCGCAAGCCGTGCTG
>NZ_JBAUSA010000894.1:0-3899 GCF_049581465.1 Caballeronia sp.
GCGGCGGTATCGGCGGAAATGCCGACCAGATACGGCTCCGGGAGCGGCGTGGCGGGCAGGCGGGTCAGGAACGCCGAGCCCAGGCCTGCGAACGATCCGGAGCGGTCTGTCCCGAGCGCCGAAGAAATACCCTCCAACGGCGCGGCGTCGGCCGCAGAGGCTTCTGCCACGGTGCTGCTTGGGGAAAACGACATATTGAGCGCCTTATGGTTAAACGATATTGTAAATCCGCGCCAGCGCGGCTGCTGAAGCCCCCGCTAGCAGCTTGGGCGGACGACGCGCCCCTGTTTCAGTGCATCCGGACTTATAAGGAATTCGCCCATGACGTCGCCGCTTTTCGGCCAGATGATGGATGTGCCGCTGCTCGTTTCATCGTTGATATCTCACGCTTCACGCCATCTATCCAGCACGGAGATCGTCTCGCGCCGTATCGAAGGCGACATGCACCGGTACACCTGGCGCGATTGCGAACAACGCGCGAAACAGCTTGCGCAAGCCCTCGTCGCGCTCGGCGTCCAGCAGGGCGAGCGCGTCGGCACGCTGGCGTGGAATGGCTACCGTCACCTGGAGTGCTACTACGGCGTGGCCGGCATGGGCGCTGTTTGCCACACGATCAACCCGCGGCTTTTCCCCGATCAGGTCGCGTTCATCATCAATCACGCCGACGACGAATACGTGGTCTTCGACATGACCTTCGGCGCGCTCGTCGACATCATCGCGCCGCAGTGTCCGAACGTGAAAGGCTGGATCGCGCTTGGCGATGAAAGCTGCATCGGCACGCATCTCGCCGATCTGGCCACGCCCGTCCTGAGCTATGAAACGCTGCTGGCCGCGCACGACGGCGACTACACCTGGCCGCGCCTGGACGAGCGCTCGGCTTCATTTCTCTGCTATACGTCGGGGACCACCGGCAATCCGAAAGGCGCGCTCTACACGCATCGATCGACCGTGCTGCACGCGTTCGCCGCCGCGCTTCCGGACGCCATGGGCTGCAGCGCGCGCGACGCTATCCTGCCCGTTGTCCCTATGTTCCACGTCAACGCGTGGGGTATTCCGCACGCCGCGCCCCTGGTCGGCGCGAAGCTCGTGCTGCCGGGCTGTGCGCTCGATGGCAAGTCCATCTACGAACTGATGGAGGCCGAAGGCGTCACGTATTCGGCGGGCGTGCCGACCGTCTGGCTCAGCTTGCTCAACTACGTGAAGCAGGCGGACAAGAGATTCAGCACATTCAAGCGCACGGTGATCGGCGGATCGGCCTGTCCGCCCGCGATGTTGCGCACGTTCGAGGACGAATACGGCGTCGAGGTCATTCACGCGTGGGGCATGACGGAGATGTCGCCGCTCGGCACGCTTGCCAAGCTCACGTGGGCCCAGGCGCAACGCTCGCCGGAGGAACGCGTGCATTTGCGGGAGAAACAAGGCCGCGCGATGTTCGGCGTCGATATGAAGGTCGTCGGCGATGACGGTCGCGAGCTGCCGTGGGATGGCAAATCGTTCGGGGACCTGCATGTGCGCGGGCCGTGGGTGATCGACCGGTATTTCCGCAAGGACGAGTCGCCGCTGATCGACGGTTGGTTTCCGACCGGCGATGTCGCGACTATCGATGCGGACGGTTTCATGCAGATCACCGATCGGAGCAAGGACGTGATCAAGTCCGGCGGCGAGTGGATCAGTTCGATCGATCTGGAAAACGTGCTGATTGCGCATCCGCAGGTGGCGGAGGCGGCTTGCATTGCGTGTTCGCACCCCAAATGGACCGAGCGGCCGCTGGTGGTCGTCGTGCTGCGTACGGGCGCGGTGGTCAGCCGCGAAGAGCTGCTCGCGTTTTACGACGGCAAGGTAGCGAAATGGTGGAAGCCCGACGACATCGTTTTCGCCGACGAGTTGCCGCACACAGCCACCGGCAAGCTGCAGAAACTGCGGCTGCGCGAGATGTACCGCGACCATGTGCTGCCGACGGCTGTCGAAAATCTCGCTTGAACTGAACTAATCTGCATCCGGGCCGCGCCAGTGCGGCCCGATTCTCCTTTCCCCGAATTTCTCCTCCAAAATTCACAACGAATTGAACGCTCGTTCGTTTTTGTGTATTCTCTGGTGGCAACTCACAATCAAAGCGGCACGGCTTACCGGCAATTTGAGAAATGTCTTGGGACTATTTCGCAGCGCGCAGGTTTCGAATGGAGGTGGACAAATGGCAGTGGATTACACAACTCGGGACGGCGTTGCCGTCATCACGCTGAACAACCCGCCGGTGAATGGCCTTGGGCTATCGACACGGCTTGGCATCGTCGATGGCATCGAGAAGGCGTCGAAAGACGCGTCGGTGAGTGCAATCGTGATCATTGGCGCGGGCAAGGCGTTTTCGGGCGGTGCCGATATCACCGAATTCAATACGCCGAAGGCAATGCAGGAACCCACGCTGCATACGGTGATCGACGTCGTGGAGAGGAGCGCGAAGCCGGTCGTCGCGGCGATCCACAGCGTCGCGATGGGCGGCGGCCTCGAACTGGCGCTCGGCGCGCATTATCGCGTGGCGTCGGCGGGTGCTCAGATCGCGTTGCCTGAAGTGAAGCTGGGCATCCTGCCGGGCGCAGGCGGCACACAGCGCTTGCCGCGCGTGGTCGGGCTGGAAACGGCGCTGAACATGATCGTGTCGGGCACGCCGGTGTTGTCGGAGAAGCTTGCCGGCACCGCGTTGTTCGACAAGATGGCTGAAGGCGACCTGCTCGCCGAAGCGATCGCGTTTGCTAAGCAAGTGGGCGCGAAAAGCGGCCCGCATCCGTTGGTGCGCAATCGCAAGATCGAGCATCCGAACGCGGAAGGTTTCATCCAGTTTGTGCGCAATGGCGTCACGCCGATGGCGAAGAACTTCCCCGCGCCGCTCAAATGTATCGACGCGGTGGCAGCCGGCGTGAAGCTGGGCTTCGACAAAGGCCTCGCGTTCGAGCGTGAATGCTTCGTCGCGCTGGTGCAAACGCCGGAAAGCCGCGCGCTGCGTCACGCGTTTTTCGGTGAGCGCGCGGCAAGCAAGATCCCCGACGTGCCATCGGACACGCCCACGCGCAAGATCGAACGCGTCGGCGTGATCGGAGCCGGGACAATGGGCGGCGGTATCGCGATGAACTTCGTCAACGCGGGCTTGGCCGTCACGTTGCTCGAGACGAAGCAGGACGCGCTGGATCGCGGTCTGGCAACGATTCGCAAGAATTACGAAAGCGCCGTGAAAAAGGGCCGTTTGACACAGGAAAAACTGGAAGAACGTCTGGCGCTGATTACGCCGACGCTTTCCTACGACGACCTGGGCCAGGCCGATCTGATTATCGAAGCGGTGTTCGAAGAACTCGGCGTGAAGGAGCAAGTGTTCTCGAAGCTCGATCAGGTGGCGAAGAAGGGTGCGATCCTGGCGTCGAATACATCGACGCTCGACGTCGACAGGATTGCCGCCTTCACGAAGCGCCCCGAAGACGTGGTCGGCTTGCACTTCTTCAGCCCGGCCAACGTCATGAAGCTGCTTGAAGTCGTGCGCGGCGCGAAGACGTCGAAAGACGTGCTGGCCACCGTCATGCAGCTCGCGAAGAAGATCAAGAAAACGGCCGTGGTGTCGGGTGTTTGCGATGGGTTTATCGGCAACCGGATGGTCGAGCAATACATCCGGCAAGCGCTCTTCATGTTGGAAGAAGGCGCGCTGCCGTCGCAAGTGGATCGCGCGGTCGAGAAATTCGGTTTCGCGATGGGACCATTCCGCATGAGCGATCTCGCGGGCAACGACATCGGCTGGGCCATTCGCAAGCGTCGCTATCAGGAAAAGCCGAACCTGACGTATTCGAAGATCGCGGACCGGTTGTGCGAAACCGGGCGCTTCGGACAGAAGACCGGTGCGGGCTGGTATGACTATAAAC
>NZ_JBAUSA010000895.1:0-2439 GCF_049581465.1 Caballeronia sp.
GGCGTGGATGCGCTATTGGTGCGGCCATGTGGGCCAGCGATGGCGCACGCTGCGGGAACTGCCTGCGTCTCAGCGTTTCGAGTACGTGACGCACAGGCTCGCGGGGGTAGCGGATCGCGTGCGAATGCGCGTAGGGCGCATGCCGCACAAACCGACAACCTACGCCTTCCCAATACCGCCGGCGCTGCTGCGAGTGCGCGAAACGTTGCGGCTCGCAATGGCCACCTACCGGCCGCGGCCGTATCACGCGGGACCGATCGTCTATGTGCGCGCGCTGATTTCTCAGAATGGGTACGCCGACCCGATGCCGCTGTGGCGACGCGTCGCGCGTGGCGGGCTCGTGATTGCCGAGGTGCCGGGCAGCCACCACGATATGATCGTCGAGCCGGACCTCCAGATCGTCGCTGCAGCACTGGACCGGGAGTTGAGAACCGGGTGACCCCTGTCGGCGCCGGCAGACCTACTCACGGAGCAAATGCATGCGGCACGATCCCGTCACGACAAGTAATGCCAGGTGTCCTGAGTCACCTTTACTATGCGATCCGGGCCGCTTGTCGTTGCAGGAAAAAACCGTGCACGTGTGGGTGCTGAACGACTCTCTAATCGAACAGGTATGCGCGGCGCTCGCCCAGACACTTTCGCCGGACGAGCGGCACCGTGCATGCGCCTACAAGCGGGAAAGGGATCGCGTTCGATTCATCGCCCGGAGGAGCATTCTCCGCTCGCTGATTGGTCGATACCTGAACTGTCGGGGAGAATCCCTGCGCTTTCGGATCGCGCCGTTCGGTAAGTTGGCCTTGCAGCAGCCGGATCCCGCAAGGCTCGCATTCAATGTTTCCCAAACTGACGGGATGGCTCTGCTCGCTTTCGCGTGGGATTGTCACGTTGGCGTGGACGTCGAGCGGCTCGCTAGTGACATGGACGTTACGGGCATTGGACGCGAGGTTTTTTCCTCAATCGAGGAGGCAGCACTTGACGCGGCGCAATCAGATTCGGCGGCGACGTTCTTTAGTACCTGGGTACGCAAGGAATCTCTGCTGAAGGCACTTGGCACAGGTCTGTCTCGCGAGCCGAGGTCCTATACGACGAGAAACGATTCGCAACTTGGCGTCGGCCGCTGGTCCGCTACGCATAAGGGGGCGGCACTGACCGGTTGGACATGTCTCGACATAGTTCTGAGACCGGAATTCCATGGCTCGCTGGCCGTGTCGCTCGACAGCGCGCGAGTCTCGCTTAACGTTGTCACGCTTTAGACGAAGGCTTTCACGAGCTTGTCGCCCTCAGCATAGGACGTCCCGAACGAGGTGCCCCGATCGGTCAAGCCGCCGATCTTCACTGTCGTGGTGCCGGAGCGGAAGGACTCCACCGTTGCCCCACACTCACCGCCAGCAGAACCGCCCCAACCGCCCCCCTATTGCGCCGTCGCGCGCAATTTGGCGACCTCCCCCGCCGCGATGCGAGAGCCCGGATTACCAAACGCCGTCGTCACATAATTGCTAATAGCAGCAATCTGCGCATCCGACAGATGATCGCCGAACGATGGCATGAACGCATGCGCGTCTTTCGTCTCGCGATCCACGCCATGGAGCATGACCATCGTCAGGTTGTTCGCCGCCGACGCCCCCACCACACTGTTATGAATCAGCGACGGATAAGCGCCCAGCGCCTTCCCACCCCGGCCCTCGCCTGTCCAGTTATGACAAGTCGCGCAGTTAGCAATGAACAACTGCGCGCCGTTCACGCCGCTGATCGCCGTACCACGCAGCGCAGTGACTTCATCGGTGGCAGGCTTGCCGTAAGTGTCGCGCGGGCGGGTTTCCCCTCCTCCCTTCGCCGGCACGGCCCTCAGGTAAACGATCATCGAGCGCAAGTCCTGCGGCGTCATGTACTGCGTACTGTTCTGCACGACATCGGCCATCGGACCCGCAGCGTTCGCATGCCCATGCGCCACGCCGGTCGCAAGATACTGCGCAACATCGTCGTCGCTCCATGCGCCAATGCCCGATTTCGCGTCGGGCGTGATGTTGAACGCGCGCCAGCCCGAAATCTCCGCGCCGGTAAAGCGTTCGCTCGTTTTCAATCCCTGCGTCAGGTCGCGCGGCGTATGGCATTCCTCACAGTGCGCCAAACCCCCAGTCAGATACGCGCCGCGATTCCACTCGGCGCTTTGCTTCGGATCAGGTACGTACCGCCCTTCGTGAAAGTTCAACATGTTCCAGAAGGTCATCAGCCAGCGCTGGTTGAAGGGGAACGACATCACGTTGGCCGGCGGCGTGTAGCGAACCGGAGGAAGGGTGTTCAGATACGCGCGGATCGCGAGGACATCGTCGTTGGTCACTTTCGTAAATTCAGGGTACGGGAACGCCGGATAAAGGCGCTCGCCATCCTTGCCAATGCCTTCATGCATAGCGCGCAGGAAATCGGCGTCGGTCCAGCGAC
>NZ_JBAUSA010000896.1:0-2306 GCF_049581465.1 Caballeronia sp.
GCGCTCGCCTCGGCATTTGATAGATTTGAAAACGCCGCGCATCAGGCCCGTAAAGGCGACCGTCTGACAATACGGCTAGATGTTTTCGGTTTGCTTCAATTCGACGATGGACGGCTGACTGCATAAATCCCAATGCCACCATTTTATGTCCCGCGCTTGCTGTCGTGCAAGCGGATCAGGCGAACATGCGCGGCCAAGCGCACTTTAGATGATGGGTAAAACCCGGAGGGCAGCGATCCAGGCGAAGCCTGTTCCGGGCGGCCATAGCGGGCGGCACCGCTTACGCATTAGATGAAAGGCGAGTCCTGGCCTGACGCTAACGAACGCCAATGCGCAAGCCGTCGTCCTGCTTGCCGGCGCTAGAGGACGTGTGTCCGTCGTCACATCCACATTTGCGAAAAAGTGCGGTTCCCGATATAGGCAATTGTCTGCGTTGAAAGACACGTGAATCACCCCCTCCGCGTACGGAAAAACAACACGACCACGCTTTCCGCCATGTGACTATACGATCGTGCAATAGCGTTCAGACAGCTCATGATTCCGCTTTTTTCGAAGGTCGTTGTGTGTTGGGGAGTGAACCATGAAGATCCGGGAATTTGGCGTCGAGCGCTGGATGGACCGCTACGAAAACGAGTGCACGTTCAACCTGGCGGAGACCTGCGTAGAGTCGCTGACGATAGACCAGTTGCTCGACCTGACGGGCAAACAACACTGCATCCTTGACGAGTTGCGCCCGCTCAAGTTGACTTACGGTGCGATCGAGGGCTCTGACAGGCTTCGGCGGAGCATCGCCGGCATGTACGACGCGCAGGAACCCTCGAACGTCATTGTGACGCACGGGGCGATCGGCGCAAATGCACTGGTTTATCAAACGCTGGTGGAACCCGGGGACTCCGTCGTCTCGGTCCTTCCAACCTACCAGCAGCACTACTCGATCCCCGAGAGTTACGGCGCCGACGTGCGCATTCTCAAGCTGCGCGAAGAGAATGGTTTTCTCCCGGATCTTGGTGAGCTAAAGCCACTCGTCGACCACACAACCCGCCTGATTTCGATCAGTAATCCGAACAATCCGACGGGATCGTTAATGGACGCTGCGTTCCTTAAGAAAATCGCGGCGATCGCACAATCGTGCGGGGCCTACGTCCTCTGCGACGAGGTGTATCGGGGTACCGACCAGGAAGGCAACGGCTATACCGCTTCGATCGCGGACATCTATGAGCGAGGCATTAGCACCGGCAGCATGTCGAAGACCTACTCGCTGGCCGGCTTGCGCCTTGGCTGGATTGTGGCGCCCAGGGACCTGATTCGCGTGGTTGCTATTCACCGTGACTACAACACGATCAGCGTAGGCATGATCGACGACCATTTTGCCTCTATAGCGCTTGAAAACCGCCAGGCAATTTTGGAGCGTAATCAGAACATTGTGCGAACCAATCTGGCGTTTCTCGATGCCTGGGTTGCTGGCGAACCGGCAATCTCCTACGTCAAGCCGAAGTCTGGGACAACCGCGCTGCTGAAGTATCGGCTTGAGATGTCGTCGGAGGAATTCTGCACGAAACTTATCGAGGCGACCGGCGTCATGTTCACTCCCGGTAGCGCACTGGATATGGAAGGTTACGTGCGTATCGGGTATGCGAACACGCTTGACGTGCTCAAGGCCGGTCTGGCAAGGGTGTCTGAATTCTTAAAAGAGCATGTTGGGTAGCATTGATCAGCGCTCGAACACCAGCAACGTCGAGGTAGCGGACGCATAGAGGCGGCCGCTTGCATCGGTCAGCGTGGCTTCGGCGAAAGCGGCGCGTCGCCCGATAGAAATCACGCGGCCTTCGGCGCGCAGGGGTCCCGATTCCCGCGTGGCCGCCTTGTGATACGCGACCTTCAATTCGAGTGTGGTGTAGGCTTGGGCGGCCGTCAGCCTCGAATGGACGGCGCAACCGCATGCTGAATCAAGCAGCGTGGCTGCATAGCCGCCGTGCACCGTGCCGATGGGGTTATACGCGTGATCGTCGGGCACGCCGGCAAAGACGGCGCGTCCGACATCGACTTCGACAAACTCGAACTTGAGCGACTCCATAATTCCTGGCTTGCGTCCAGACGACATTAGCGCTTTCAGTTGTGCCAGGCCATCGAGGCCTGCGCCCGTTTCTTCGATAAGGCTCATTAGTGGGTTCTCCCGTTCGGTCGAAATAATGATACCAGTGGTGGGTGTGGGGCGCTCGAGGGGTGCTGCTCGCGGCGAGTGGGGGGCTAGGGCGTAGGGGTGCTGCTCGCGGCGAGTGGGGGGAGAGCGTTGAGTCCTTCTGCTA
>NZ_JBAUSA010000897.1:0-4577 GCF_049581465.1 Caballeronia sp.
TCAGCGAGGGCCCGGATAAACACACGACGCCCCTCTTGCTCTGCCTCGCAGTTTGGCTCGCAGCAATGGTTGAGCCAACGTGCAGAATTGCCACCGCGTGCACCGTCGATGACGTGTCGGTCATCCAGCCCAAAGAAAAACGTGTGGCCGTCCTCGGCGCTGTTGCGTTGATAGCGCTGGCTCGCGACGCGCCAGGATGTCACTTCACCTTTGTATTCGACGAGCAATTCCCCGGATGGGATGTTGGTTAAAGCGAACACGCCTCGGCCATGAATGGGTGAGCGACGCACAACCATTCGGCGCATAACAAAAACCTACGATTTGAAAAACACGGCCGATACCACGGCCAGTAGGCGGAACGCATGCGCCCGCAATGGGCATAATCATACGTGTTGCAAAAATCCTTCTTGCGCGATGCCGATGAAACCCACCCGACCCCGCATTCGCCGTCGACCAGCGCGTGGAACGCTCGTGCGGTACGGCGATCGCATTGCCGAGGTGCTGGGCGAAGCGCGCGGCCAGCGAGTCATGATCAAATCGATTCATGGCGACGGCATCGAGCGGCGCAGTGCCGTGAAGTGGACGAACCTGGTGCCGCTTGATGATCAACTGTTTTAAGCGTCGCCGACGCTGCCCCGCGTGTTCAAGCGCCGGGCCATTGCATCACAGGCGCTCGCCATGCGGTGACGCAAAGCGCCGGTGATGTGCCGAGCGCCCTTACGAATTCACTGAATCCTTGAACGCCTTACCCGCCGTGAATTTGACGGTTTTTGCCGCGGCAATTTGCAGCGTTTCACCGGTCCTCGGGTTGCGACCGGTGCGCGCCGCACGGTGGCCGGCGCTGAAGGTGCCAAAACCGACCAGCTGCACGCCGTCGCCTTCGGCAACGGCTTGCGTGACGACGGCGACAAACGCATCGAGGGTCTCGACTGCGGCGCTCTTGGTGGTGCCGACGGCCAATGCGATAGCGTCAACCAGTTCTTGCTTGTGCATATTCATTTCTCTCAGATATTTCTTAACGTCCCACCGACGCGGGTGATGGTGAACGCGTCACCATACCGGAGGCGTTTCTCTGAGGCAAATCGCATCACCCGTAAGGGTATTCGACGGCGCCGACGCTCGAGCGCGTCGGCCCGCTAAAGCGACCTCACGAGGTGGCGATGATCGCACTTTGCCGTCGGCCGCCTTTCTCCCTGGCCCCACGTCGTGAGCCGCCGGCTCCGGCGAGCATGGCGGTTCCCACGGGGTGCGCACCAGCATTGCCCGCGCTCGCGCCGGCATGCACGTGATCCGAGACGTTCTACCCGCTCTACCCGCTTCATCTCATTGATGTCGCCGATCGTTTTTCCGCGTGCGCCATGCATGCGCTGTGGCAACCGAGTTGCCTGTCGCATCGAGTCGGGCTTATGTCCCCATTCTTGGGGCGACGCCCTGAGCGCCAAGCGGTCACGCCGCTAGCCGCCCTCCTCGGCTCGATCGGTCGCGATCGGGCGCGGGCGCGCTGTCGCGTTCAATGCCGATCAGTCGGATCGTCCTAATGTCCCCATTCTTGGGGGCGAATTTATGGCTCGGGTCCTGGCTTCACCAGATCCGAACCGAGTGGCTCACACGCGGTTGTGCTCCACGCCAAGCGCCCTCCTCGGCGTTCACACCGTTCGGGAGGCAAAGAAAGGCCGCGCACGAGTGATTTCAATGCTGATAACCCGTAGTATCGGCATTGATACATCCTAAGCCTATGATTTTTATATATTTCCAAAAGATCGAACATTGTTATTATGGAAAATTACGCTTTCGAAGATGACAATCGGTTGCCCAAAAAGGAAAAGGCCCGGACTGATGCCGGGCCTCAAATCAAGGTGGGAACCCCCGTTACCGCCTTGATAGTATTTCTTCTCGTATCTGACCTGTCGGCTCTGAACGCTGATTATTATGTGTCCGGGCGGTTGTTATCGGTCAGTAAGTGCATGGTATCCACTGACGAATCATCTTTATGTTGGGCACACCTCGTACGGCTTACTTCTGGTTACAGTTGTCGCTATGTGGCCACATTTTTTAAGTGGCATGCGAAGAACGCTTAAGCGTGTGTTTGCGAGTCGCGGTGACGCTCCAACAGGGGTGCGCTATCATGAAGGCATCGCAAAGAGGTGACTCTTATGGGCAAAATTCCAATCGACCCCGTTCTTACCGAGCACGACAGTCTCGAAGAGGCTGAAGCCTACGACGCATGGTTTTGCGCCGAGGTGCAGGCAGCAATCGACGAGGATGGCCCTGACATTCCGCACGATCAGGTCGTCGCGGAGATGCGCGCGCACATCGAAGAACGACGAAAGGCGCGCAATGCTCGTTGACTGGCGCCCGCGCGCTCGACGCAGACTCCAAGGCATCTACGACCATATCGAAGAACAAAGCCCGGCAGCCGCCGATTTTGTTTTTGAATCAATCATAGCGGCTGCCGCCGCACTGCCCGACCACCCCTACGTCTACCGGGAGGGTCGAAGGCCAAACACGCGGGAAATGATTGTTCTGCCGAACTACATTGTCGTCTATCGGGTGAAATTGGATCGCATTCAGATTCTGAACGTGTTGCACGCGCGGCGACGCTATCCCTAGTAACAGGCCAGATCACTGCATCGACTGAACGTCACCCATGAACGCTTGCGCCTCGGCGGCCGAGTCGACCCAGACCATACGGTCGTAAAGCGCCTGCAACTCCGCAAAGCTGCGACCCATAGCAACCCCGCTCACGCTCTCAGCCAGGCCGAACAGCGGCATTGCCTGGCCGCCCTCCAGATACTCCCGGAAGACATAGTTGAGCCGGAGGTGACGCGGCTGACCGCGCACGATATCCAATCGCGGGTGAACTCGGTGTGGTGATCGCGCAGCGCTTCCTTCCACGAGAGCATCACCGTGCCTTCGAGCGTGCCGTGTGAGTCGAGGGTGTAGAGCACCGCAGCCCGCCGAAGCCTCTGCTTCGGCCACCAGATCGCCCAGCGCATCGAGCGGGATCGGATTGCCCTGGCGGGTCACGAAGGTCACCTGCCCTGCCCTGCTCGCTTGTTCAAGTTCAGGAACATGCCATCGGCTTTCTTTTGCGAGAAAGCGCCGGTGGTCCAGCTCCAGGTATCAGGAACGTTAGCAGACGCTGCACCTCGTCGCGTGCGGCGTGGCCGGTAAGCGCCCGCGACCAGCTTGTCGAGCGTGTCCCAGATCGGGGCGTTCACGAACGTGTCGGCGCCCGGTGCCCCCCCTTCGACGCGCTCGGGAATTTGCTTCATGCCGTAGTCGTGAGCGCGTCAAGTGAGGCCACGAGCGCGCGCTTGAACGTGTCGAAGGCGAGGAAGTGCTTCACCATTGCCTGCTTGTCGTTCTTGCCCGGCAGCGCCGCGATGTTCTCGATCGCCTTGAATGGCTGTCTGAGGTCATATGAGTCATTCGTTACCTACTCCATTGGGTTGCAGCGCGGAGACGACGTGCCATTTCGAGGGGTGACTCACCGACACGGGCAACGATCGGCGCAGTGGGGATCACCTGTTTGACGACCGGGGTTTTGGGCACCGGGCTGCGACAGCGGCCGGTGTTGGGATAGTCGGAGGTGATCTTCGGTTAGTTGCAGCTTGTCCATGACGAGCGTGTGCGAGATTGAGCGACACTCCGTAAAAGTTTCCGTCGAAGACCGACGCTGCTGGCGTGGTCGGCGCACGCTGCGCCGTCGCTGCTGCACGCCGGACGTATGGGCCGGGCGCACGCGGTGTCGAATCGATCGTTGTTCCCCTCTCATACTTACCCCGCCGGTAGGGCTTCGAAGGCGCCCACGCGACTTGCGGTGCGGCCAACCCGGCACCGCGAGCACGCTCGATGAAATAGATCGCCTGACCCTTGAGCTTTTCTTCGCCGCACAGCGCGATGGCCGGACACTTGCCACACTTGATCGCGCCGGTACATTCCCAGTAAAGCGTCTGGAGCGACGAGTCGTTCTTGCGATCGATCAGGTAGAGGCACATCGCGTAGGGCTTCGACTTGCCGATCCAACGTCTCGATGCGGCTCGTGCCATTCAGGCGTTGTCGCCCGACTTCTCTATCGAGCGGTTGCGGTAGTAGAAGGGCCGCAGTTCCTTAAACGGCTGCTCGCGCAGGTGCTAATAATTACAATTTTTGATGTGATGTCCACACCGGTATTCGGGGCTAAAAAACGCCGGCAGCGCCGGCGATCTCTTAGTCAATTTCTACGATTATCAGGGCTTGCTCTTCTTCGCATCGTCCTTCAAATCACCGTACTGCTTTTGCGCTTCGCCGACGCCTTGTTGCACTTGGCCTTTGGCTTTTTGCGCCGGATCGCCCGTGGCGTTGCCCACCGCTTCATTAACCTTGCCCTTGACCTTCTCAGCGGTGCCCTTCACTTGATCCTTGTTCATTGCGAACCTCCATATTCCGGTTGTGCGCCTGAAACTGGCAGCATCAAGTGAGTTGCAAAAACCGATCCAGCCCAGGCATCAGATCGACGACGAAAAAAAGCCCGCTCTGGTGGCGGGCACAATCCATATCAGTAGAGACATGGAGGAGACGAACTAAGTATAAAC
>NZ_JBAUSA010000898.1:0-8151 GCF_049581465.1 Caballeronia sp.
ACCGAAGAGAGACACCATGAAAAAAATATTGGCGGCTGGAAAGCCGCTGGCGGCAGTGGCTTTGGCGTGCGCGTCGCTGACGGTTCACGCTCAAAGCGCCGGCGACAACGTCGTGGCGTTCGGCTGGTTTCACGTGATGCCGCAAGACTCCAGCGACCCGCTGACCACGTATGTCGCGCCCACGCCGATCAACACGCCGTTGCGCCTGCCGTCGCAATTCACTTCGCCGGGAACGAGCTTGTCGACCGAGCACGCCGATACCGCCGGCCTCGTGTTCAGCCACTTCTTCACCGACCACATCGCGGCGACGGTGGTGGCTGGCGTGCCCCCGGCCTTCGAGATCAACGGCCACGGGACGATCCAGCCGCCGGGACCGGCCGGCGAGCTTGGCAATCAAAATCTTGACCAGACCAATCCGCTCGTAAAGAGCGTGCGGCAATGGAGTCCGACGCTGATTTTCCAGTACTACTTCAACGCGCCGACAGACAAGTTCCGCCCGTTCGCCGGCCTTGGCGTGTCCTATAACTTCTTCACGAACATCGAACTCAGCAACGGCTTCCAGACGTCTACCCAGGACAATCTCGGCGCGATCCTGGCTGCAGGCGCGGGTAAGCCGGGGCCGACCAGCGTGGAAGCCAAGGCGTCGTCGTCGTGGCAACCGGTGTTCAATCTCGGCGCGACCTATTACTTCGACAAACATTGGGGCGTGCTGGCGTCGCTGACGTACATACCCTTGAGGACGACGTCGTCGATGATCATCAAGGCGGCAGACGGCACCGAACTCGCGACCACGAAATCAAAGCTGAGCGCCGATCCGCTGATCACGTTCCTGGCGGTGACATACCGCTTTTAAGCCCGCATCTGATCCAGGAAATTTGGGCAAAAAAAAGCCCGCCTAAGATGGGCGGGCTGAATCCATATCAGTAGAGACATGGAGGAGACAAACAAACTATAGCAAATGCATTGGTGCAATGCAACATCCGTGTTTGTCTCCGCACATATCTGTGTCACCGATGCGACACCTGGGGCCGTAGCCGGGGTGGATTCGGGGTGATTCTGACGCCCCATCCCCTCGCCAGCACCGCTTAAGGATGTGTCATCGACAGGATGAAGCCCAGTTGATCGATGGAAACAGGCTTCACGAGGTGTATGTCGAAGCCCGCTTCTTGTGTCATCGCGCGAAGTTGAGGCTGGCCCCAGCCAGTCAACGCAACGAGCAGCATCGCGGAACCATTGGGTAGCGCACGGAACGCGCGGGCACAGGAAAGCCCGTTGATCGGCGACTTGCCGAGATCGAGGATCACCACTTCGGGCCCGAACTGGCGCGCGACATCGAGCGCTTGTGATTCGCAGGAAGCCTGGGCCACCTGGTAGCCAAGCCCGATCAACAGGTTGGCGAGGCCGCTCAGGGCGTCATCGTCTTCGTCGGCTATGAGAACGCGCTTGGTCATGGCCGCCTCACTTGCGCGAAACCGGTAGCATCGATCCGGGATGGTTCGACGAGAAATCGCGCGGCATAGCGCGTCGCACGAACCGGGTGTGTCGTCGGCTACAGCGAGCCTCGGCGCCATCCACGTAGCCGATGTCGCAACGAACGCAAGACCCCGAATAATAGTTTTTCATATGGGCGCCGTCCTCTCCATCCATCTTCTTCTAGGGCGTAGTACCGCCGATCAATCCGGTATGCAGAACTCTGCGCCCGAGGCGCGTGCTGGTATGTGCGCCATCCAATGCAGAATCCCTGCAGGCCACCTGGCTCCGGTCCCGAATTGTCCGCCTTGGAGTATCCAGGCCGCATAAAAGATACCCGGTCTCGCGCCACGTTTCAATTCAAGCAATGACACGCGCAGCGAACGCAGTATAGGCAAGCTTGCCGGGCTACGTCGCTAAATTTGTGTACGGTGCGCCACAGCTTTAAAGCGCAATCGATTGCGACTTCCCTACACGTCAGCCGTGCTCTCCTACACGTCAGCCGTCACCTGCCCGCACGCCGCACGGCGACCTGTCCCAGCACCGCGAAATCCTTGTCGCCGTCGCCGTGAGCGAGTACGTCGATAAGGTTGTCGCGTACAAGGCTCGCCACCGGCAGCGCAACATTCACCGCCTCGCCCGCCGCCATTGCAAGGCGCACGTCCTTCAAGCCGAGGTGCGCCTTGAATAGCGCCGGCTCATAACGCTGGTCAGCGATCATCCGGCCGTAGCCCTGATACACCGGCCCCGGAAACAACGTGCTGGTAATCACATCGAGGAACGCGTGCGGATCGATGCCGTGTCCGGTCATCAACGAAGCCGCTTCGCCCGTCGTTTCGATCGCCGATGCCAGCATGAAGTTCGCCGCCAGCTTGAATACGTTCGCGTGCTGCGGCGCGGTTCCGACACGCCACGTTTTCTGTCCGATCACATCGAAAATGGGCTGCACGCGATCGATCGCCGCGTCGGGGCCTGCTGCCAGGATGTTGAGCTTCGCGGCCACTGCAACGTCCGTGCGGCCCATCACCGGCGCCGCGACATACATCACGCCGTGATGTTCGTGGAGCGTGACGAGTTCCTCGCAGAACGCGACGGAAATTGTCGCCATGTTCACATGCACGAGGCCTTTCGGCGCGCGCTCGAGCACACCACTGTCTATCAGCACGCCGCGCACCGCGGCGTCGTCGGCGAGCATGGAGAACACCGCGTCGCCCGCGAAAGCTTCGGCCGGCGAATCGACCACCTTCGCACCCTCCGCCGCGAGCGCTTTCGTCGCCTCGCGCGAACGATTCCAGACCCGCACCGTGTGGCCGGCTTTCAATGCATTCAGCGCCATCGCGCTGCCCATGCTGCCCAATCCAATGAAACCGATGTCCATGTCTTGCTCCTGTGAGTACCGATGAAACGCACTGCGTCGACCAATGCCATACTGGACCGCATGACGACCGCCACGTTCCGTTTTCATCGGGAGTTGAATGAGTTCCTGGTGCGCACCCAGCGCGATCAGGCGCTCAAGTGCGCATGTCCGCGAGCCTCGACGACCAAGCACATGATCGAAGCGCTCGGCGTGCCGCATACGGAAGTAGCGTTGATTCTACGCAACGGCCGGCCATCTAGCTTCGATACACCCATCGAGCATGGCGATTTGATCGACGTCTATCCGTCGCGCGTCATGCCGCATGCACTCGAAAGCGCGTGTCCGCTACGAGTGCCACTGCGGGCGGAGACCGTCCGATTTATCGCCGATGCGCATCTCGGCGCGCTCGCCCAATTGCTTCGCCTTGCCGGTTTCGACACGCGCTACGACAACCATTTCCCCGACGATGAAATCGAGCAGCTTGCCCACGATGAACATCGCGTGGTGCTGACCCGCGATCGCGAGTTGCTCAAACGCCGGTCGCTGGTTCACGGCTGCTACGTGCGCGCGCTGCAACCCGATGCGCAATGGCGCGAGGTCGCGGCGCGACTCGATCTTGCGCCGCACGTGCGTCCCTTCCGGCTATGCCTGATGTGCAACGCGCCGCTGCGGGTGGCGAATGCCGCCGAAGTGAGCGATCGCGTACCCGACGGCGTGCTCGAACGGCACACGCGCTTCGTGACTTGCGATGTGTGTCGACGGGTGTTTTGGGAAGGCTCGCACTGGAAGCGGATGCGCGCGCGGATCGAGGAGTTGATGGACGACGCGCCGGGCAATTCCACGGCTCGGGCGTCGGGCTGACGCGACCTGCGTACAATATGCGCCTCGCACCACTGCGCCCTTAAAGCTTCAGGAGCTTCGCGTGAAAAAATTCGATATCGAAAAGAACAAGGCGCTCAAGCTTGCCAATAGTTTGAAACAAGGCAACTCGGCGCGTTTCGGCACCGACGCCGCGCCAAAACTCGACAAGCGCGAACAGCGCCGGCTCGACCAGGAAAAGGGCCTCGTGCCGTTTGCCTGCAAGCTCGACGCCGATCTGGTCAGGCAATTGCAGGAACGCGCAACCGCGCACGAAGGCGGCATGTCGGAAGCCTTGGCTGACTTGCTGGTGGCCGCCGGGCTGACGCGCAAAGAGGGTTGAGCGCTTCGGTTACGTAGCAAAAAAGCCGTTCCGGCGGGTCGCGGAACGGCTTTTTTGCGCGTGCGTTTTTTACATCGGCTTCAGACGCTGCCTTCTTTCTCGATCACCAAGATTCGCGCGATACCCACGGGCTCAGCCATATGTTCATCGCCGGGTTGGGCATGGAAGATATCCCCGGCATCGAGGATCGTCACTTCCTCCGCGCCCGCGCGGCGTACGCGCATGCGAACCTGGCCCTGCATCACCGCAAACACTTCTTCGCCATCGTTCACGTGCCACTTGTACGGCGCGTCGGTCCAGTGCAAGCGGCACGAGATGCCGTGCATCGTGGTGATATCGAGCGCGCCCCACGCACCGTCGGCCGTGAATTCCGCGCTTTTGATGATTTTCATCGGGTCGGACTTGCCTCAGGCCTTCTTGTTATAGGCATTGCACCAGCCTTTCGACGCGACTTGCTTGCCGCCGAACATGGGGCAGCCAGCGTATGCATCGGTTGCCTTGCCTTGGTAGAACGAGCAATTACCGCAATCCTGGCCGGCGGCGTAACGCGGGAATTTGGCTTTGTCGACCGTGGAGGCGTCCGCCTTGTAGCCCAGGTTTTGGGCCATTGGATCGGACTCTGTCAGCTTCGCGGGTTCGGCGGCGAACGGGGTACGCGATACAGCCAGTGCGGACGCCGCGGCGACGCTCGATATCAAAAACGTACGGCGAGAGGTTTTCGAGATTTTCATGGGAATGTCTCCGTATCTTGGGGGGTGCGTCGTTCTTGGTTGACGACGACGCCAGAGCATATCAATGCAAAGCGGGTGAAGACCGGCCAAATATTGGGCATAAGTTTGGCGCAAGGGAAGGCCCCTACCCGACCATCCGCGCCACCTTCTCCGCAATTGCGAGCGAAGCCGTCAGCCCCGGCGATTCAATCCCGTACAAATTGACCAATCCTGCCATGCCGTGCGCGGCCTTACCCTGGATCACGAAGTCAGCGGCAGGTTGCCCCGGGCCCGACAGCTTCGGCCGGATACCCGCGTAAGCCGGCTGCAAAGCGCGATCCGGGAGACTCGGCCAATATGCGCGGATCGCAGCGTAAAAACTCTCCGCACGTTGCGGATCGACGCCGTAGTCGATTTTTTGGATCCACTCCACATCAGGGCCAAACTTCGCCTGGCCACCCAGATCGATGGTTAGATGCACCCCAAGTCCAGCGTCGCTGGGCATCGGATAGATAAGGCGCTGAAAAGGGGTCCGCCCACTCACGCTGAAGTAATTTCCCTTCGCAAAATAAAGCGGCGGCACGTGGCGCGAGTCAAGTCCACGCATCTTGCTCGCGATCTCGTTCGCGTACAGCCCGGCGCTATTGACCACGCACGCGGCCTGAAAACGCATGGGCGCCTC
This sequence comes from Caballeronia sp., assembly GCF_049581465.1. Classification (GTDB taxonomy): domain Bacteria; phylum Pseudomonadota; class Gammaproteobacteria; order Burkholderiales; family Burkholderiaceae; genus Caballeronia. The sequence goes on from NZ_JBAUSA010000898.1 coordinate 5,421, forward strand.
GCCGCCGGTTTCCAGGATAAAAACGCCATCGCGTGCATCGATATCCGTCACCGGCGTATGGAACGCCACGGTTGCCCCGCCACGCTCGGCGTCACCCTGCAGCGCCAGCATGTATTGGTGACTATCGATAATGCCCGTCTGCGGCGACAGCACCGCCTCCACGCATTGCAGTTGCGGCTCCATCTCCATGGCCTCGGCCGCGCTGACGCGTACCAGATCCGACACGCCGTTTTCGATGGCCTTTTGCTGGATCGCCGCGAGCTGCGGCAACTGGTTGCGCGCGGTGGCGACGAGCAACTTGCCGCATCGGCTATAAGGGACGCCGCGCGCATCGCAATAGTCGTAGAGCATGGCGCGGCCACGCACGCACAGCTCCGCCTTCAACGATCCGCGGGGGTAATAGAGCCCCGCGTGGATCACTTCGCTATTGCGCGAACTCGTGCCGATACCGATCGCCTCGCCCCTCTCGAGCACGATCACTTCGCGTCCGCGCGCCGCCAGCGCCCGCGCGATGGCGAGCCCGACCACTCCCGCTCCGATCACCACACATTCGATCTGATCCATCTCACTATTCTAGGCGACGCGTACACGGGCCAGTCAAGAGCGGCCGTTATTGCATGATTTGATGAAGAACGCCGCACATAGATGTTATTTTTAGAAATAATCCAGCTGCCATCCAAAATCTGGCCATTTTGGAACAAAAAAGCCGCCTTTCGGCGGCTTTTTGTGCAGATTTCGCATTTTTGCGATGTGTGGCGGCATCGCGTCGAACTAGAAACCGATGGGCTTCTTACGGCTGCTGTTCGCCAGCTCAATATCCTTTGCCTGCACCTCGTGGCGGTTATCGATGCGCGCATTACCGAATGCGTTCAACATCGCGCGCCGCATGAGCCGGGGCGATGCCTTCGTCAATGCATCGAGCGGGGCATCGCCGAGCGTCTCGGGAAAGCGCGCGCCCCATGCGTGCGCCGTGCGAATTTCATGATAAATCGCCTGCGCGATTCGACGCGCACCATCGCGATCGGGCGGCGCGATCTCGTACACGTTCATCCGGTTCAGCAACGGTTCGGGAATCGTGTGCGCTTCATTTGCCGTCGCGATCCAGACCACATTGCCCGCGTTGATCGGCACCTCCGCGAATTCATCGATGAAACTTTGCGCCGTATCGTGTTCCAGCAGTGCATAGAGCGCGCCCAAGGGGTCGTATTGCGCGTCGCCGGTGGCTTTGTCGATCTCATCGATGGTCATGACGGGGTTGGCGTAGCTGCCGTTGACCAACGCGTCGAAAACTTTTCCCGGCTTGGCGTTGCGCCATTGCGACGATGCGCCCGACAAGATCCATCCCGCGGTCAGCGAACTCATCGCGAGGTAATGGCACGTCGTGCCCAAAAGCCGTGCGAGCTGTTTTGCAAAATGCGTCTTGCCGATGCCCGGTTCGCCCAGCAGCAACATCGGCGCTATTTCAAGCCGGTCGTCCGTCTCCAGGCACAGCGCGATCTGCTTGCGGATGTCGTTCAGCGGCTCTTCGAAGTTGGGCAGGTCCGCCACGAGATCGTCTATCGACGGCATGCGGTTTGGCTTCACGCAAAAGCGCAGGTTGCCGGTCTTGAGCATTTTTTCATAGGTCGCACGGAGCGCCTCGCTGGCGCCTTCGCTCAAATCATTAAGCGCAGTTTCTACCTTGTCCAGATCGTAGACTTTGCTGAATGACGCCACGGCGAGGTCTTGCTTGATTACGGCGGTGGTCATTGATTGCTCCGTGGTTTCGCTTGTTGCCGGGTCTTCTACTGGGCGTTTTCAGGGCCGCTCGGCGCTTCTCTGATCTTGCTTCCCTGATCGCGAAAACGCCGCACCCTTCTTTTCAGTTTATCGGCCATTAAAGAGCGCGCAAGCGAGCACTCCCAAGCGTCTGCTGCTAATCGGCGGTAAAACCACTCCTTGCGCAACGCGCGCTCCACGCTTGTATGATGGTCGGTCGCGCCACTCGTTTTGGCTTCAGGCGTGGAACGTGCGAGGAGCGGTTCGACTCGCCGGTTTGATTCGCCGGTTTGACTCGCCGATTTCGCGGTGCCTGGAACGCCGTTTGGAACGCTCCCACCCGGTCGATGTCAGAACTTTGCCGCGCCGACTCACCCCGATTGAAAACGCATCAGGAGAACCATCCAAAATGTTGAAACTCCGCAAGGCCGGATTGCTGTTTTGTACGGCTTGCGCCGTCTCATTCAACGCCTTTGCCCAAGGTTCGACGCCGCAGTTGGTGCAATGGGATCTACAGGTTTTGCGCGATGGTCAGCAAATCGACAGCTTTTCCGGCATCACGAACGTCGGGCAGGCCAAGACCGATACGCATCATCACATTGTGAAGAACAATGTCGGTTGCGCCGATAAGCCCGCCGGCGACATCGACTTGCAGCGCACACTCACCGTTTCCCCGATCCACGCGAACGCCGACGACGTGACTTTGCAAATCGATGCGCAAGAAACGCTGCAGGAAAACGCGTCGACCACCACGCCGGAGGGTTGCAAGGTGCCGCCGCAGCCGCGTCAGGTCACGGCAACCCACCCGGGCCTCGAGTTGAAACCCGGCGAGTGGTCGACGTGGCAAATCGTCGACAAGAACCCGACGCTTGTCTACAAGGTCCGGGCGACGTTGTCGTCGGCGACGGCCGCGCAATAGCGCTTAACATGTAGACAAAACATCGACAAAGCGCGCCATCGCCCAGTCCCATAC
>NZ_JBAUSA010000899.1:0-3619 GCF_049581465.1 Caballeronia sp.
GCACCTCGACGCGCTCTGGCGGCGCGAAATGGCAATGGGTTCGTATCGCGTGGCATGGCTGCCGTGCATGCTCGGCGACGGCCGCCGCGTAGACGCGCTGTCCTTCGTGATGCGTCGCGACGTGCCCTCCTACACTGGCAAGCTCGCCGACCACGTGGTGCGCCACGTGTTCGGCTGCGCCTGCGGCCGATACGGCACGACCCTCGACTACGTCAGCCGCACTGTGGAGGCGCTACGCGAATGCGGCATGCCCGACCGGGCGCTGGAAGCCCTTCTTCGACGATGCAAGGCGGCCAATTCATCGCAGGAATGAAGTGTTGCTCGTCAAAATCGCAACAAAAGGTGATTCGACCCCGTGAGGACTGACCAATTGGCCAGCATCATCGCTGCGACATACTTCGCCCATACTTATCAGTTAGGATGCTTGCAAGTCTGCAAGACGAGCTGAAATGGGCTTGCAATTTCCTTCGTGTATTCTTAACTCTCCGCTATTTCGCGCCCGGAACTGTCCGGGCGCTCCACTATGAACGACGCCTATCCCAGTCGACGACACTCCGACAAACCTCCGGAAAAGCGCACGCTGCTCGAGCGCCTGACCGATTTCATCTCGCACGAACCCGAGTCGCGCGACGAACTCCTGGTGGTCCTTCAGGACGCCCACGAGCGCAATTTGCTCGATGCCGACTCACTCTCCATGATCGAGGGCGTGTTCCAAGTCTCCGAACTCTGCGCCCGCGACATCATGATTCCGCGTGCCCAGATGGACGCCATCAACATCGCGGAAACCCCTGAGCAATTCATTCCCTTCATGCTGGAGAAAGCGCACTCGCGCTATCCGGTTTTTGAAGGCAACCGCGACAACGTGGTTGGCGTGCTGCTTGCGAAGGACCTGCTGCGCTATTACCACGAAGAAGAATTCGACGTCCGCGGCATGCTGCGCCCCGCCGTGTTCATTCCCGAGTCGAAGCGCCTGAACGTGTTGCTGCACGACTTCCGGGTGAACCGGAATCACATCGCGATCGTCGTCGACGAATACGGCGGCGTGGCCGGACTGATCACCATAGAAGACGTGCTTGAACAGATTGTGGGCGACATCGAGGACGAATACGACTTCGACGAAGAAGCGGGCAATATCATCGCGACGCCGGACGGACGGCACCGCGTGCGCGCGCTGACGGAGATCGAGCAGTTCAACGAAGCATTCGGTACGACGTATTCCGACGACGAAGTCGACACCATCGGCGGCCTGGTCACGCACCGGTTCGGACGCGTGCCGCATCGTGGGGAAAAGGTACGTATCGACGACTTCATATTCGAGATCCTGCGCGGCGACGCGCGACAGATTCACGTGCTGCGCGTGAGTCGCGCGCCGAACGCGGGTACCCCGGCAGGACTGTCTATTGACAGTCACGACGACGACCGGGACTAAGGCAATCAGCGCCAACCAGCGCGCCCTTTTTGGGTCCAGCGCAAAGCCGGGTGGCTTTGCGTTTCTGCGTCAATTGACATGTCGAGCGACGGTCGCGCTACGCCAGTCCTAACCTTTTTGCCGATTCCGTAATCAATGGCCGATTCATCGTTTCGATTCTTCTCCCGGCGCGGCGATCGCCCGTCGTCCACTGAGCCGCTTGCGGGCAAAAGCGAAGCGCTTCCCCTCTGGCATTACCTTGTCGCGGCCATTCTTGGGGCAGCGAACACGCTTTCATTTGCGCCCACGCCTCATGGCGGCTGGCTGGAACTGGTGATCTTCACGCTTTTTTTCGCGTGGCTGTCCCGTACGAACGGATGGTGGAGTGCGGCCCTGACGGGCTGGGCATTCGGGCTGGGCAACTTCCTGACGGGCGTCTGGTGGCTGTACGTCAGCATGCATGACTACGGCGGCATGGCCGCGCCGCTGGCAGGCGCTGCCGTCCTGCTGTTTTGCATGTACCTCTCGGTTTATCCGGCGCTATCGGGTGTCGTCTGGTCGTTGTGCGCGGGACGGGCGCACTACGACGACGAAGATGAGGGCGTTGACGATGAACCCCGCTTCGCGCCCACCTGGCACGGCGCGTTCACGTTCGCGAGCGCCTGGGCGCTGGGCGAATGGCTGCGCGGCCTTGTGTTCACGGGCTTCCCATGGCTTGCGAGTGGATATGCTCAAGTCGACGGCCCGTTGTCCGGGTTCGGGCCTATCGGCGGCGTGTATGGTGTCGGGTGGGTGCTAGCGCTGGTCGCCGCGTTGCTCGTACAGGCCTTTTATGCGACGCGCCGCTCAATGCCGAAGAATGCGCGCTTCGCGCCTCTAGGCGTTGCCGTGGCGCTGCTCGTGTCCGGTATGTTGCTGTCGCTCGCCGAATGGACGACGCCCGCCAATGCGCCGCTCACCGTTCGCCTGCTGCAGGGCAATGTGAAGCAGGAGATGAAATTCGAGCAGGAAGGCGTGGACCAATCGCTCGCGTTGTACAGGAAGCTGATCACTGAAAAACCGGCGGATCTCATCGTCACGCCTGAGACTGCGCTGCCTGTCCTTGCCGTGCAAATACCACAGGACCTGGCGCTCGCGCTGCGCAAATTCTCCGATACCACCGGCTCGTCGATCCTGTTCGGCGCGATCGGCGTGACGATCACGCCTGAAGGCCGAGCCACCGACTACACGAACAGCCTGTTCGGCATCACGCCCGATGTGCGTGACGTGTATCGATACGACAAGCATCACCTTGTGCCGTTCGGCGAATTCGTTCCCACGGGCTTTCACTGGTTCGTCGCGTTGATGGGCATTCCTCTTGGCGATCTTGCGCGCGGCGTGCCGGTCCAGAAATCGTTTCTCGTTGAAAACCAGCCGATCGCCGTCAATATTTGCTACGAGGATATTTTCGGTGAGGAAATAGCGCAAACGATCCGCGAACAGGAAGCGCCGGCTGGGATTCTTGTCAATTCGTCGAACCTTGCGTGGTTCGGCAACACCATCGCGCTCGACCAGCACTTACAGATGGCGCGCATGCGCTCGATCGAGACTGGCCGGCCCATGTTGCGCGCGACCAATACGGGAGCGACCGCGGTGATCGCGGCGAACGGCGACGTGGTTGCAAGGTTGCCGGTCTTCACGACCGGTTCCATCGATGCCACCGTGCAAGGCATGTCTGGGCGCACGCCGTATATAACGAGCGGCAATCTCACTGTCGTCCTTGTGTCGATGTTGTTGCTGGCGTTCGGTTTCGCGTATGCGCCCAAGCGTGAGCGCAAGCCTCGCGTGCCGGGGGCCTGAGCGCGTCATGTTTGTCATCCGAAAAGCGACTCGCGAAGACGTGACGGCGGCCTGGGACATCCGTCGCGCGGCTGTGATGAGCGAGTGCATCCGTTTGTATCCGGCCGAGCAACTGGAAGAATGGACGGGCGGCGTGGCGTCGACTGCGTTTGCGGCGGCTGTTGAGGAGGGCTTTCTTGTCGCGACGGTGGACGATCGTGTGGTTGCCACGGGCATGATCAGCCTTGCGACGGGCAAGATCGATGCGATCTTTGTTCATCCTGACTTCATGAAGCGCGGGATTGGGGCTGCCATGATTGGGCATCTGGAAGAACTGGCGTGTTCGGAGAGGCTACCGGAGCTGACGCTTGATTCGACGCTCAATGCCGCGGC
>NZ_JBAUSA010000900.1:0-8616 GCF_049581465.1 Caballeronia sp.
CATCTACGCATTTGACGCCGACACGGGCACGATATTATGGAAAACGACCACCCTCGCCACCGGCGAAACCCCCAGCGACGATATCGGCTGCTTCCAGATTTCTCCAACGATCGGCGTGACTGCAACGCCGGTTATCGATCGCTCTCGTGGACCGAACGGCGCGATCTATGTTGTTGGCATGTCCAAGGATGCCGCGGGCGCGTATCACCAGAGGATTCACGCACTCGACATCACGACGGGTGCTGAATTGTTCGGTGGCCCGACGCAGATCGCGGCGTCGTATCCGGGCAACGGGGCTAACAGTTCGGGCGGCAACGTGATCTTCGACCCTAAACAATATGCCGAGCGCCAGTCGCTGCTGCTGCTGAACGGCACGATTTACACCGGCTGGACCTCGCACTGTGACGTCCAGCCCTACACCGGCTGGATGATCGCTTATAGCGCGGACACGCTCAAGCAAAGCAGCGTGCTCAATCTCACGCCGAACGGTTCCGGCGGAGCAATCTGGATGAGCGGCGCGGGCATGGCGTCGGACGGAACCTCAATTTTTCTGCTCGACGCAAACGGCAGCTTCGACGCCACGGTCAACGCGGCGGGCGTGCAGGTATCGGGCGATTACGGCAATGCGTTCCTGAAGCTGGGAACGACGACCGGTTTGACGGTCGCTGACTATTTCGAGGCATCGAATACGATTCAGGAGTCCGCCGCCGACGAAGACCTGGGTTCGGGCGGTGCGCTCGTGCTCCCCGATCTTACCGATGCCAGCGGCGCGGTTCATCATCTTGCACTTGGCGCGGGCAAGGATTCGATCATCTACGTCGTCAACCGCGACTCCATGGGCAAATACAACCCGGTCGCGGACGCCATCTATCAGGAGCTTGTCGGACAAATCGCCGGGCCTGTTTTCAGCATGCCGGCTTACTTCAACAACACGGTGTACTTTGGCGCGATCGGTGACGCCATCAAGGCGTTTTCGATCAGCGGAGCGCGTCTTTCAGCGGCGCCCGCCAGCCAGACGCCGACCCGTTTCGGCACGCCCGGCGCGACGCCCAGCGTCTCTGCCAACGGGACGTCGAACGGCATTGTATGGGCGGCGGAAAACGGCACGATTGCAGTGCTGCACGCGTATAACGCGGCCAACCTGGCGAACGAGTTGTACAACAGCAATCAGGCGGGTTCGCGTGACCAGTTCGGTCCGGGCAACAAGTTCATCACGCCGATGATCGCGAACGGGAAAGTGTATGTGGGGACGTCAACTGGCGTGGCGGTGTTCGGACTGCTCGGTGGTCAATGAAGCGCGTGATTTCCTCGGCTGTTCCTCGGCCGTCCTCGGACATTAGCCCGAGCTTGTTGTTCGGGCGGCCCGCGCTGGATTTATCCCTGACCTCGTGTTCTGGACCCGGGTGCAAAAACTATTTCACCGGCCGCGCCTCGACCGCCCGCAACGCGAACCCCGCGTACTCACGCTCGAGAAACGGCGCAGCCTCTTCGAGCAAGAAGCGCCGGAAAGCGATGCAAGTCGGCGACAAACGTTTCGAACGCAGATGAACGATTTGCCAAGTGCGCTCGACGGGCGTGCCGTTGACGTCCAGCAACGCAAGCACCTCCGAACGCAACTCGAGCGCAAGCGTATGCAACGAAATCAGGCTCACGCCCATGCCGGCAATCACGGCCTGCTTGATCGATTCGTTACTGCCAAGCGTCACGCTTCGCGCCGGCGTGAACAAGTGTTGCTTGAACATCTGCTCGGACACCGCACGCGTGCCTGACCCTGGTTCACGCAGCAGGAACGTATCGGTCGCCAACTCCTGCAGGTCGAATCGGCGTGCATCCCGCAGCGGATGATCGACCGATCCAATCAGCACGTGGGGGTGATACGCCAATGGCTCCGCCGTCGTGCCGAGCTCGGGCGGCGGCCGGCCCATGATGGCGAGGTCGGTGACATTGTCCTGCAGTTGGCGAAGCAGAGTCTCGCGGTTTCCTACCGAGAAACGCACGTCCACGCGCGGATACTGCGCCGAATACGCGGCAAGCAGCTTTGGCGCAAAATAGGTTGCAGAACTGACGATACTCACCGATATCGAACCGCTGTCGGCCAGTGACAGCGAAGACATGGCGTCCTCGGCGTCCTTGATTTCCCCGAGAATCCTGCTCGCATGATGCGACAGTCGTTCGCCGGCTTCGGTCAGGGTCAGCTTACGGGCAACGCGCTCAAACAGCGGCAGCCCGACGGCTTCCTCCAGTTGTCGGATCTGCATGGAGATCGCTGGCTGGGTCAGGTGCAGTTCCTCGGCCGCGCGTGCAAAGCTCGGATACCGGCAGGCGATCACGAAGATCTGCAACTGTCGCAAGGTCAGCGAGCGAATGAAGTTCACCGTAGGCGGCCATCCTGCAAACCAGCTCTAGGCGGTTCGCCTGAAAAGATCAAACTAGCGAACGCGCCTGGCATCGAACCATGCCAGGCTCACTTTGGGTACTTCGACTGCTGCCCGCTCGCGACGAACAAACACGTCAGCGGCTCGCACGTGGCGCATTCACCGCCTTGTCCGGTGTCTTCTTGCCGGGCGGCGGAGACAAGCTTCGTAACGCACCCTGATAACTCAGCGTTTCACTTTGCAGCGGATGCGCAAAATCGTTGTTCGAACCCGGCACCTCTGTGCGAATGAGCAGCACCTGTCCCGGGACTGCTTCCGACATGACGAAGATGTAGCGTTTGCCAATGTACTGGGGGAAGCGCGCACCATTCGGATCGTCGAGGTACGGCTGAATCACGATCTGCTTCGCCGTGACCTTCTGTCCTTGCGCATCGCGGACGACCGGCGTGATCGCCGGGCCGGCAGCAAGCGCCAAACGCACGCGGCGCTGGAAATAGCGGCGCTGCCCGCCCGTCAACTGCTCCATCTCCGCAATGTCATGCTCGAGGAAATAAAGGATCACCGGGTTGCACGGCAGCCCGTCGCCGGAAACCTCGACCTTGCCGGCATGGTCGCTCACCAGTGCGTCGCCCTTGGCGTTGTCCGCGCTGACCACGAGGACCTTGACGGTATCCTTCTCCTTCGTCGGCGGCCCCGAGCGCTCGACTGCATAGTCCAGTTCCGTGTGCGGCTGAACGCCCTTCAGATGCGTCGACAGGAAAAGAAGCCGCTCAGCCGGCGCAATCTCCGGACTTGCGCTACTTGCCGGGCTTGCCGCACTGGCCGCACCGGAAGCATCAGCCGCACAAGCATGGCCCGCAGAAGCCAGCAATACACTGGCCACCGCTGCGATCGAAGCCGCACACCGAATCGTCACAAGCGCCCACGTTCTCATTTCTGGTTGGCCTGCGCGGCAGGCGGCTCGCTGATAGCAAGCATCGGGACCTCGTAACTCGTGAGTACCTTGTTTATCTTGTCCTGGTTCGCGCCGATCCATTCGTCGATCTTCGTCTTCCACGGGCCTTCACCGTAACGCACGCCCATTGATATTTCATAGTCGAAGCGCAACCCCGGTGTTGGCGGAAAGGCCACAAGCCTGACCTTGTCACCGGCTTGGCGAGCGAAATAACCCGCTATGGGGCCCCACAGGAAAACGACATCCACATTGCCCGCCAACATGTCGCGCTGGATCATCTCGCCCGGGAATTCCGCGGGGTCGCCGCTTTGCACCTTATACGACACGGCCTGCTCAATCAGGTTGTTGCCAAGCAGCCAGTCGACGGCCGGCGTATTGGAAAAAATCCCGAGACGAAGTTTGTGCAACTGCTCAGGCGGCAGCTTGAGCAAATCCGACGGTGTATTGATCGATGCGAATTCCGGACGGTTCGGAAACACCATCGCGTAGGTGGAGTGCAGCCAGGGACGCGTGGTAGACGTCATGTCGTACCCCTTTGGCACGCCAATCACCACGTCGCACTTGTAGTCGTCAGTGTCGGGGATCTTATCGCGCAGCGTGTGCCGGATAAAACCCATGCGCTGTGGAAAATAGGTGTATTCGATCTTGTAGCCGAAGTCGCTCGCCATCTGGGCCGCGATCTTGTTTTCGAAACCCTCACCCTTGGTGTTCGAGAGCGGCATGTTGTTCGGGTCGGCACATACACGCAGCACGCCATCAGCTCCGTCGTTGTGCGGCAGGGCTGGACCGTCGGCATGGGCGATGCTGAACCCGAACGACACGCACGCCGCCGCGAGCGCTGTGCGCGCAAACGCGCCAAGCCTTGAATGAGCTTCAGACATCAGTCCCTCCGGTATAGCGTGTACAGGCGCCAACGTCAGCAACGGTCGGGGCAGCGTGGGTCTTATTTGGCATCGATCGCCTGCAGGTCGCCCGGCTTGATCTTGCCGTCGGAACGCCCCTTCAGATACGCAAACAGGTTCTGCCAATTCTTCTGCATCATGGTGCTGGAGCTAAAGTCGGGCATACCCTTGTCTATGCGTCCGCCGAACACCGTGCGATGAAATTCCGTCTGATCGATGGTCTTGAACGCATCGATTAGCGACGGCCCCACCATGCCCTGCTGCTGTGCGCCGTGACACCGTTCGCAGTCAAGTGCTCGCCAGGTCCGCCAGCCTTGCAGCGTGTTGTTATCAACCTTGTTGCCATCGACAACCTGGTAAGCGACCTGCTTCATCTGCGCCGGATCTGTCTGGGCGTATGAAACCGGTAACATCGCGAGGGCTATCGCCAGCGGCAAGAGTGTTCGGCCTTTCATTGCGCATCTCTCCTTCATGGTAGTCAAGCATGCTGCGCCAGCGTCTCGGCGTGTCACCGCGTCGGCGCAGGATTCGAACGATAGGTGGAGGATTCCGGGACACGTCCGGCCGCCTCTATATAGCGAGGTGGCCGGTGCGCGTCTTCAGTTCACTTAAGAATGACTGGAACAAGCTTGTTGCCAAGCCCCTGTCAGCTCGGGATGGCAAACACGAACAACGTGCCGCCAAGCGCCGTATACTTTGCGAGTTCGCGGTAGCCGCCGACCGCGCCCAGCCCTTCCGTGGACTTCTCAAGGCCTGCTGCCATGCCAATACCAGCCCATCCGCCAATGCCCGAATAGACGCCTACGAACTGCTTGCCCTGATACTCATACGTGAACACATTGCCGATGATTCCGGACGGCGTCTTGAATCTCCAAAGCTCCTTGCCGTCCGAGATACGCACGGCCTTAATGTAGCCTTCGAGCGTGCCGTAAAAAGCAATCCCGCCCGCGGTCGCCAACGCGCCTGACCACACCGAAAACTTCTCGGCCTTGGACCACGCGACTTTGCCCTTGCTGGCATCCCACGCAATGAAGTTACCCATGGCGCCATTTTCGTTCGGGCCCGGGTACATCGACAAGGTTGCACCCACGTAAGGCTGGCCGGAAACGTATTCGACTTCAAACGGTTCGTAGTCCATGCAAACGTGATTGGTCGGGACGAGGAACAGATTGGTCTTCGGATCATAGGCCGCCGGTTGTTCGTCCTTCGAGCCCAGCGCCGCCGGACAGATGCCCTTCACGTTATGGTCAGGACCTGCCGCCTGCGTCGAGTACGCCGCGTTGCGAACCGGCAAACCACTCTTCAGGTCCACATGGTCAGCCCAGTTCACCGCCGGGTCGTACTTGTCGGCAACCAGCAACTGTCCTGTTTCCCGATTGAGCGTATAGCCGAAACCATTGCGGTCGAAATGGACGATTGCCGGCACTTTCTTGCCGTTCATGGGCAGATCGGCAAGGATCATTTCGTTCACGCCGTCATAGTCCCATTCGTCATGCGGCGTCATCTGGTAGACCCATTTCGCCTTTCCCGTGTTCAGGTCGCGGGCGAAGATGGACATCGACCATTTGTTGTCGCCGGGGCGTTGCGTCGGGTTCCAGGTGCCCGGATTTCCGGTGCCGTAGTAGACAAGATTCAGCTTGGGGTCCCAGGCATACCAGCCCCAGGTCGTGCCGCCACCCGTCTTCCACTGGTCGCCCTTCCAGCTCTTGAGCGATGAGTCCGCGCCAACCGGCACCATCTTGCCGTCGGCCCAGGTCATGGTCTTGTCGGGATCAAGCAGCATCTCGCTGTCGGGACCCGTGCTGTAGGCGGTCCAGACCGGCTTGCCAGTCTTGATGTCATAGGCAATGAGTCGTCCGCGTACTCCGAACTCACCGCCGGAAATACCGGTGATCACTTTATCGCCGAACACATGCGGCGCGTTGGTGTTGGTTTCGCCCGCCTTCGGGTCACCGTTCTGCGCAGTCCATTTCACTTCGCCGGTTTTTGCGTCCAGCGCGACGAGCTTCGTGTCGGCTTGCTGGAGAAATATCTTGCCGTCACCGTAGGCAAGTCCGCGGTTTACCGTGTCGCAACACATCACCGACGGCACCTGCGAGTCCTGCTTCGGTTGGTATTGCCAAATGAAAGTCTGGTCCTTCAGGCTGACCGCAATGACCTTGTTGGGGAACGGCGAGTGGATATACATCGTGTCGCCAATGACTAGCGGCGAGCCCTCGTGACCGCGCAACACGCCGGTCGAGATGGTCCAGGCAACCTGCAGCTTCGCCACGTTGCTTTCATTGATCTGCTTGAGGGGGCTATAGCGATGATTGGAATAATCACCTGCCTGAGCCGCCCAGTTCGATGAGTTCTTGATCAAGGCGTCGAGCTGCGAATCGGCCTGTGCAACAAAAGAGTTGAGGGCCGTTACCGCAACCACCGCCAGTCCGAGAACCAGGGTGCGTAATTTCATGTCTCCTCCAGAATGTGTTGCCGTCCGATTCAGGGATGACCCCACCACCTATGCCCCGGGCGCGCCTTCACCGGTGCGGGCAGCGAGCTGACGCTTCGCCTGGTCAATGCCGGGCTTCTGTATGCGAAGACGAATTGCATATTCCATGCCGGAATGTCGAGGCTGGCCCAATAGCTTGACGGGGCGTGGCAAGGATTGCGGCGGGAGCGGCACGCGCGGCAATTTCCAGGGAGGTGGATAGCGCCACGCCGGCGCTCGGGTGGGACGGTTCATTCGGAATACGACACATACTGTGTCAAATCCGCGATACACGAATCTCCCTGAAAGGCCCTGCGAGTGGGCCGTGTTCCTCGTCACCACGCGGTGCGCTGCAACATCCGCGTAGCGCTCGATCGATGTTCGCTTGACGATGCTTGTCCCCATGCAGGTTGGCCCGGTGTTTGCTCAGGCTTACAGGTTGAACTTCAGTCTTGGTTCGCTCGAGCGAGCGTAGGGAGGCACTGCCATGACCAGCACACAACCCGAGAGGGTCTACTCCGACGAGGAGATCCAGCAGCGCCTGACGGGCGCACTCCAGCACTGGTATATGGAGGACGGCTGGCTGCGCCGCAAGTACAAGACGGAGGGATGGAAAGGCACGCTGATGGTGGTGAACACCGTCGGGCATCTCGCGGAAGCGGCGTGGCACCACCCGGACCTGACGGTCTCGTATGCGTTTGTGATCGTGAAGCTCAAGACGCATTCGGCCAAGGGCATCACCGACAAGGATTTCGCCCTCGCGACCAAGGTTGAGGAAGTCGTCCAGTGGCAGCCCGGACTGGAAGGCGGCCCGCTTGAGGGCACCCCGCGCGACGACCAGCGGTTCCGCTATATCAAGTACGACGCACCCAAGGCTTGAGCGGTTTCGTTGGTACGGCTCTTGCCTTGAAGGCCTCGCGCCTGGCGTCACCGCCACGGCTTTGATCACGTCATCGAACCCAGGGTCACTCGCAATGCAGCTTCGCCTGGATCATCATTCGGACCGCTCGCCGGACACTCAGTCGCCGCTTTGGGCCGTGACCGTCGATGCCCCCGCGCGTCTGCACCTGGGTTTCCTGGATCCGAGCGCGTCGCTCGGCCGCGCGTTTGGCAGCGTCGGCTTAACGATAGACGCCCCCGGCACGCGGATCATCGCGCAACACGCCGATGCAACGCAAATACTCGGCGCGCGCTCTGACGTGCAGCACGAGCGCATCACTCAGTATCTGCGCCTGTTACATGATGTTTACGGTGGGCCGCCGGTTCTGATCGACGTCCGGCGCGCCCCTCGCGCGCACGCGGGGCTCGGTTCGGGCACACAGCTCGCGCTGGCGGTCGGCACCGCGTTCGTCAGATTGCTGGGACGGTCTACTCCGACCGCCGACCTCGCGCGCCTGCTGGGACGCGGCGCGCGCTCGGGCATCGGCATGCTCGGATTCGATCACGGCGGGTTGATCGTGGACAGCGGTCCCGGCCGCTTAAGTCCCGACAATACATTGCGCCTGCCCTCGATCCTGACCCGCCAGCCATTTCCCGAGGCGTGGCGCATCCTGATGGTCGACGACACTCGCCAGGAAGGCCTCCACGGCGACGAGGAACGGCGTGCGCTCGCCAACCTGGCGCCCTTTCCGCAGGCCCTTGCCGCCCACCTGTGCCATCTCGTGCTCATGCTCGTGCTGCCGGGAATCGCGGAACATGATTTCGATGCGTTCGCGAGAGGCATTGGCGAATTGCAGCAGACCATCGGCGAGTATTTCGCGCCCGTTCAGGGCGGCGTGTTCTCGAGTCCCGCAGTCGCCGCCGCGCTTAGCGCAGCGACCGGGGCCGTAGCCGTAGCCACCCAGCACCGCGAGGGTATCGGCCAGACGTCGTGGGGACCCACCGGTTTCGCGTTCCTGCGTAACGCCCAGG
>NZ_JBAUSA010000901.1:0-2177 GCF_049581465.1 Caballeronia sp.
GGCTCTGTCGATGTGCTCCAGGATTTTTCTTCTGATCGCAATCGGCTCTTGAGCATTCTCCAGACGATGCTCGTCGGAGAAGGGCAAGGCTCGCAGGATTCGATCGACGACTCCAGCAGCGCGGACACAGGCGCAGCGTTCGGGCAGGACGACAGCGAGTTCAATGTATTCAACAACGACCGTCAACTTTCAGCCCTGCAAACTGCGGCTGAGATGCTGACAAGCATGAACGAGAAGAAATCGCTGATCTACTTTGCCAGCGGCCTTCGGTTGCACGGGATCGATAACCAGGCGCAACTGCACGCAACGGTCGATGCAGCGATTCGTGCAGGCGTGACCTTCTGGCCCGTGGATGCTCGTGGTCTCGTGGCGAATGCGCCGCTGGGGGACGCAACGCAGGGCTCGCCCGGCGGTCAGGCAATGTACACGGGTGCGTCGGCCCAGGCAGTGAGCGACAACTTCCAGCAATCGCAGGACACTCTGTACTCGCTCGCGGCAGACACAGGAGGGAAGGCGCTCCTGGATAATAACGACCTGACGCGCGGCATCACTCAAGCGCAGCGAGCGGTGACGGACTACTACGTTCTCGGGTACTACACATCAAATACTGCGCAGAACGGTCATTTCCGGAAGATAAAGCTGACGCTCAACAGCGATGCCAATGCTTCGCTGGATTACCGGCAAGGCTACTACGCGAACAAGGAGTTTGCGCACTTCAACGAAGCGGACAAGGAGCGGCAGCTCGAGGATGCCTTGATGCTGGGCGACCCCATTACCGAGCTGACGGTATCGATGGAGATCAACTACTTCCAGTTGAATCGAGCCGAGTACTATGTGCCGCTGGTGGTAAAGATCCCGGGAAGGGAACTGGCGCTGGCGAAGAAGATGGGCTCCGAGCACACAGTGATCGATTTCGTCTGCGAGATCAAGGATGACTTCGGAGGTACGACAGTCAGCAATATTCGCGACAGCGTCAATATCAAACTAAGCGATCAGACGGCGGCGCAGTTGGCGCACCAGCCCATTGAGTACGACGCCGGCGTGACACTGCTGCCGGGACATTACACGATCAAGTTCCTGGCGCGTGATGACGAAACGGGACGTATCGGCACCTTCCAGACGTCTTTCTACATTCCGAACCTGAACAAGGTCACCACGCAGATCCCCATCAGCTCAGTTGTGTTGAGCAGCCAGCGTGTAAATACCGGAGACGCCTTATACAACGCGGTCCACGGTAAGCAGTCTGTCAAGAACGATGCTGCCAATCCACTCGTGCAGGACGGCCAAAAGCTTATCCCCAGTGTGACCCGGGTCTTCAAAGTCGACAAAGAACTCTACGTATTCCTGCAGGCTTACACGGCGCCCTCGGCACAGACGACCCCAGCCACACCGCCCCAGACCAAACTGATAGTTGGCTACGTCAGCCTGTACTCGGGCGGGCAACTTGCTTTTACGTCGAAGTTGCTCGCCGCCACTCCGCAGACGAACACTCGTTTGGGAGTGATCCCGTTTACCTTTACGCTTCCGCTCGGGACGCTGAAAACGGCGAACTATGAGTGCCAGATCACGCTGCTCGATGCAGAACAGCACCGCGTTGCATTCTGGCGAGGTCCTTTGCGAATTGTTCCATGAGATGACTCAATGAGCACAACTCTGCTCCTCAGCGAGGTCCGGCCTACGCCACAATCCCCAGCGGAAGGGAGCCCTCAATACGGAGGCAGTATGCCTGCTCTCCCAGCGTGGCGGCAGGCATGGTCACCTCGAGCGCCTCGGGGCTCTGCGTAAACTGCAACCGAGCCGCCTCTCCCAGAAGAGTCACACGTTCTACCTTTGCTTTCGCGGCAGCGAACGATCGTAGCCGCGCCGTCCGCGCAGGACGCCTGTACCCAAACGCATAGAGCGCATCGCGTCCGGCTGTGAATCGGAAATCCGCTTCGCTTGGCGGCGGCAGCTTTTCGCGGGTAACTCTCGGCCCGGGTTGGTCGGTTGAGCCGCCCTTCCAGTCACCTGGCGCTTCTGAGGGAATCAAAGGACCCTCACCGAAAATCATCCACGCGCGAGTGCCATAGATGCCCTCGCCATTTACCCGCAGCCACTCCCCAATTCCGGCAAGCGACGCCTGTTGCTCCGCGGGGATCGACCCGTCTCCGCGAGGAGAGATATTGAGCAACAGGTTT
>NZ_JBAUSA010000902.1:0-1696 GCF_049581465.1 Caballeronia sp.
ACGTAGCCACGAGCGAACCGAAGGTGCCGGAATCGTCCAGCAGCCAGGACGAATTCCAGACCTGATTCACCATCACGGGCAGGATTTCCTTATCGATAAGCTTATCGACGCCCGTTTCGAACAAACCTGCCGCCAGGAACAGCAGCATGATTTCGGTCACGCGGAAGAACAGTCGCCACGAGAAGATCCTGCCGCCGAGTTGCAGCAGGAAAAAAGTCAGGAGCGCGAGCGCAAAGCCAATGACGACCGCGAGGAGCTGCGTCAAGTCGACATGACCCGACTGGCCGAAGCCGAGGCCGTAGAGAAAGATGACCGTCTCGCTGCCTTCGCGCGCAATGGCCAACGCGACCAGCAAGGTCACGCCCCACCAGTTCGCGTCCTGCTTGCTCTTTTGCAACGACGCTTCCATGTCGCTTTTCATTGACCGACCGTGATGCTTCATCCACAGCACCATCTGGACGATCAGCACGCACGCGACCAGCACCATGCCGATCTGGAAGTAATCCTGGGCGTCGCCGGAAAGCACTTCGGTGAAGCCGACCAGCGCCGCGCCCAGCGCGACGGCTGCCAGCAGTCCAAGCACAACGCCGCCCCAAAGATACGGAATGCCGCGACGCGCGTCGGCGTCCCCGTTTTGCAGCCACGCGTACAGGATGCCGACGACCAGCAACGCCTCGACGCTCTCCCGCCACACGATAAATAGAACCTGACCCATCAATTGCCTCCCGCCGTGTCCGCCGAATCTGTCGCTACTTTGCGACGATGACGCCTTGCGCCGACTGATGGAAATCGTCGAAGAACTTGTATTCGCCCTTGTCCAGCGGCGCGATCACGACGAACGACTCGGCGCCCGGCGCGAGCACTTTTTCCTTGCGCAACTGGAGGCTTTCGAATTCTGCCGCGCCCTTGCCAACGTTACGCACTTCAATCTTGAAGCGCTGTCCGGCCGGCACTTCGATCCGTTCGGGTGTGAGCTTGCCGTCGTTCAATTCCAGCTTGAATGTGGGCAGGTCGGCCGCTTGGGCAGCCATTGCACCGGCGAGCCATCCGGCGGTCAATGCCAACGACATTGCCGCCAGCTTTTTCATACGTTTCATGCGCCCATCCTGTTTGCGGCGCGCGGAACGCGAGTTCGCATTCACGCCGGCGCCTGCTGCCAAATAGCCAGCGACCTAGCTAATGCTGGTACTAGTAGCCGCCCTTCTTGCCAATACCGGCGAACGGGAAATCGTACTCGATGGTGTACGGCTTGAACCACGGACCTACGCCGGTTTCCTTGTCGACGTGACGGCCGAACGCCATATGGCCGGTTTGCATCGGCGGCGCGATGTTCAATTTCAGGTGGTATTTGCCTGGGCCAAAGAGCTTCACGTTGTCGCCGTAATGCGGGCCGTCGCTCGCGACCATGCCCATCATGTCGCCCTTGACCGACTGCGTCGTGCCGGCCTTGGTCAGCTCGTACGTGACTTGCAGATACGGCATCCAGTCGCCTTCTGCAAAGCCGTTCGGATTGTTTTTCACCGCGTGGATGTCGGCTTCCAGATGCACGTCCGAGTCCGAAGCCTTGCGCATCATGCCTTCCGGTTCCATCGTGATCGGCTGCAGATACACCGCGCCAACTTCCATGCCGGCTTCAATATGTTGCTTGCCGATCGGATATTCGGCAGCCGTTGCCGACGCCATCGCCACCAGAGCC
>NZ_JBAUSA010000903.1:0-5529 GCF_049581465.1 Caballeronia sp.
TTGAAAAAGAAGTTCGGTTTTACGCCAGAACACATCTACGACGAAGCGAAAAAGCAGATTGACCGCGTCAAAACCAGCCATAAGGAGTGAGCCATCATGCAAATCGGAATCGTGGGACTAGGCCGGATGGGCGCGAACATCGGGCGCCGCCTGATGCGCGGCGGGCAGACGTGCGTGGTGTACGACCATAGTCCCGACGCCACGCAGGCGGTGGTCGCGGACGGCGCGACCGGCGCGAGCGATCTCAAGGATTTGGTCAGCAAGCTGACCGCGCCGCGCACGGTCTGGCTGATGCTGCCGGCCGGCAAGATCACCGAGGACACCCTGAACGATCTGGAAGGGATGCTTGAATCGGGCGATACGGTCATTGACGGCGGCAACACGTTCTACAAGGACGACATTGTCCGTGCCGCGAAGTTGAAGGAAAAGGGCCTGCATTATGTGGATGTGGGCACCTCCGGCGGGGTGTGGGGGCTGGAGCGCGGCTATTGCATGATGATTGGCGGCGAGAAGGATGTGGTGCAACGCATCGACCCGGTCTTGTCGGTGCTGGCGCCGGGACGTGGCGACATTCCCGAAACGCCGGGCCGCGAAGGCCGCGATGCGCGCGTCGAAAATGGTTATATGCACGTCGGCCCGGTCGGTTCAGGTCACTTTGTGAAGATGGTCCATAACGGGATCGAGTACGGCTTGATGCAGGCCTACGCGGAAGGGTTCGACATCCTGAAGCACAAGTCGTCTGCGGAATTGCCCGAAGCGCAGCGCTTTGATCTCGATCTCGCCGATGTGGCCGAAGTCTGGCGACGCGGCAGCGTGGTGTCGTCGTGGCTGCTCGACCTGACGGCGGGTGCGCTGGCCGGCAATGGCACGCTCGATAAGTATTCGACCGAAGTGGCCGATAGCGGCGAAGGGCGCTGGACCATCGAAGCGGCGATTGAGGAAGCGGTGCCGGCGCAGGTCTTGTCGGCGGCGCTTTACTCGCGCTTCCGTTCGCGCGAAGACAACTCGTTCGCGGATCGGATGCTCTCCGCGATGCGTTTCGGCTTCGGCGGCCACAAGGAGTTCACGCCCGCGTTGAAGTAGGGCGGGGGGCGGTTCTGCTCGCGGTGAGTGTGGGGCGAGACTTGCGTCCCTCTGCTCACCGCAGGCAGGACCAACCCATCCTCCTCCCTCGCTAACGCATCATTCGCCGTCGAAACAGCATCGCGCTAATGAAGAACGGAATGATCGCGTAAGCCGCCAGCACCGCGACGTGCAACACCACATTCGACGCCGGACGCCCAAGCATCGCAGGACGAATCAACTCGACGGCATGCGACAGCGGCAGCAATGACGTGATGCGCTGCGCTACGGCAGGCAATTGCGTCAGCGGAAAGAATACGCCCGACAGCAGCAGCATCGGCGTGAGCACCAGCGTCTGATAAAACATGAAGAAATCGTAGCTGGGAGCGAGCGCCGTGACGATCATCGTCGTGCTCGAAAACGCCAGGCCGGCCAGCACGATAACGGGCAGCGCGTAGAGCATCGGCGGAAAGCTCGCATACCCCATTGCTCCCGCCACCAGCATGATCGCAACGCCTGAGAGCACGGACTTGCTCGCGGCCCAGACGATTTCGGCCAGCACGATGTCGCCCAGTGTCAGCGGCGTGTGCATGATCGCCTCCCACGTGCGCTGCACGTGCATGCGTGAAAAGCCGGAGTACATGGCCTCGAAACTCGCCGACATCATCACGCTCGACGCCACCGTGCCCGCCGCGAGAAACGCGATGTAGGAGACGCCGTCTACGTGACCCACCATCAGCCCCAAGCCGAAGCCCAGGCCGAAGAGGTAGATCATGGGATCGGCGAGGTTGCCGAACATTGACGCCACGGCCAGCTTTTTCCAGACAAGATAATTGCGCCGCCAGACTGACATCCAGTTCGACGCGTTGGCCGGCATCGCTGAGAGAAACGGTTCGCCCTCAGGCTTGTGCCTGGCCTTCAACATTACTTTCGCGCTGTTCACATCGGCTTTGCTCGACACGTCAGTCCACCATCTCCCGCCCGGTCAGGCGCAAAAACACATCTTCCAGATTGGCTGGCCGATGCAGATAACGCACGCCAGCTCGCCCCTTGACCCGTTGATGCACCGGCGCGGGGTCATCGACATAACAAAATAGCGTTTCGCCACTGATTTCCATGCGTCCGACGAACGGCGCGAGTTCATCGCGCAACGCTTGCGGATCGGGTCCGTAGATCTCGATCACATCGCAGCCGATAACCCGTTCGATCAATTCAACGGGCTTGCCTTCCGCCACCTTCCGGCCTTCTTCGATCACGCAAAGCCGGTCGCATAGCCGTTCGGCTTCTTCCATGAAATGGGTCGTCAGCAGGATTGTCTTGCCGCGCGCGAGCAATGAGCGCAGGCGTTCCCAAATCAGGTGACGCGCTTGCGGATCGAGACCGGTCGTGGGTTCGTCCATGATGAGTACATCGGGGTCGTTCACGAGTGCGCGCGCCAGCGTCAATCGGCGTTTCATGCCGCCCGACAATTCGCCGACCCTTGCGTCCGCCTTGCTTTCCAATCGTGCAAATTCGAGAAGCGACGGCACCACGGCCTCGATTTGCGCGCCGCTCATGCCGAAATACCGGCCGAAGACGAGCAGGTTTTCGCGGACGGTGAAATCGGGATCGAGGTTATCGAATTGCGGCACAACGCCCACCCGCCGGCGCGCAAAGCGGGCGCGGGAGGGAATCGGTTCATCGACGAGCCGGATCGTGCCCGTGTCCGGCGCCGTCAGCCCAAGCAGCATCTTGAGCGTGGTCGTCTTGCCGGCGCCGTTTGGGCCGAGCAGGCCGAAACACTCGCCGGGCTGGACATGAAACGACAAGCCGCCCACGACCAGCTTGTCCCCGTAGTGCTTTTCGACTTCAATGAATTCAATGGCAGGGCGTGGCGGCACGACCGCTGCAAACGTCGCGCTACCCGGTGACATCGATGACACTATTGCATCTGACATGCGCAAAAACTCGCGGATCGGGGACAAGGAACAAGCTGGCTAGTTTAATCGATTGCACCATTCGGGCGCGTTCCGGTCATGCAGGCTTCATGGGCGCCGCGCGATGGGGCTTGGGCGGCGGATACTGGCCGGTGTTGCGTCGGTATTTTTATGCCGATGCCGGCCAGTCAAGGGTTTGGCGGATCTGGCACGATGTCCGCTAGAGGTTTTTGCACCGGTTGTGTCGGTGCGGTGTTTTCACACAGCGAGGTAGGCGTTTTCCATCGTTGCTATCACTGCCTTGAGCTACCAAGATGTCAGTGTCACGGCGCTGGTTTGGCTGTTGAAGTGCGTCATTTCCCGCGGTCGCGCTCCATGTAACGACTGTTTTTATCGATGTCCTTTGCTGCTTTGCGCAGCGCGGAGAACCAACATGGCGAGCTATCGGAAAATCCTGCTGTGCTACGACGGATCGCGCGAAGGGCGGAAGGCGTTACGTGACGGGGCGTGTCTCGCGCTCGATCTCAAGGCTGAAACGCATGTGCTCGCGGTCGTGGATATGCGCTCGAGCATTGCACAAAGCGCGGGGCTGCTCACGGATATGGCGTGCGGCCGTTTCGAAGACGCGGCGCGCGACATCCTGCGCGAAGGCGTGGACTGGCTTACGGAGCGGGGCGTGCCGGCGGTGGGGCACTTTGCGTTCGGCCATCCGATCGATGAAATTTCGGGTCTTGCCGAGAGCTTGAATGTCGACCTGGTGGTGGTGGGGCATCGCTGTCGTAGCGGCCTCGCACGCTGGTGGATGGGCGCGGGGAATACACCGTTGCTGGACCGTGTGAAGTGCAGCATCTTGGTCGCGGTGTCGCCGGCGGGGGCATCGGCTGAGCAGGAAGATGCGGCGCATTCGGCCATGCCCGTGAAGGTGGAAGCGAGTGTGTGAAGCGGGCGGTCGGGGGTGGGGCGGTTTCACCCTTCCCAAGCGCTAGTGCTCCACCTACGCCCCGCCGATCTGCTCGAGTTCCTCATGCGCTTCCAGCCACTGCGCTTCGAGTGCTTCCAACTGCCCATTGACATCAGCCTGGCGACGAATTGAGTCTGTGAGCTGCGTTTTCATGGCCGGCTCATAGCTGGCAGCGTCCGCGACGAAAGTGTCCAGCCGTGTCTTTTCCCCATTCAGCTTGTCCATTTCCTTCTCGATCTTCGCAATCCGTGACTGCAGCGGCTTTCTGAGATGCGACAGCTTCTGGCGTTCCTGCGCTTCCTGGCGACGTTGCTCCTTGCGGTTTTGCGCTGAATCCAAATCGTCCGAATCGCTTTCGGTGTCCTTCGCGGCCGCTCTTTGATCGGCAGCGTGCTGAAGCAGCCAGTCGCGATAGTCGTCCAGATCTCCATCGAACGGCTGTAAGCGGTGCTTTGCGACCAGCATGAAAATGTCGGTCGTCGCCCGCAGCAGATGCCGGTCGTGCGACACGAGAATCAGCGTGCCCTCGAACTGCGCCAGCGCCATGGTCAGCGCGTGCCGCGTTTCGAGGTCCAGATGGTTCGTCGGTTCGTCAAGGAGAAGAAGGTTCGGCTTCTGCCAGATGATCAGCGCAAGCGCGAGCCGCGCTTTCTCACCGCCCGAAAACGGCGCGATTTTCGCGGTCGCCATCTCGCCGGAGAAATTGAAGCCACCCAGGAAGTCCCGTAGCTCCTGCTCGCGCGTGTCAGGGGACAGACGCGCGACGTGCTGGAGCGGCGAGTCGTCGGGACGCAGCGTTTCAAGCTGATGCTGCGCGAAATATCCGATCCGTAAGCCCTTGCCCTCGCGCACCGTGCCACTCAACGCTTCGAGCGTGCCCGCAAGCGTCTTGATGAGGGTTGACTTGCCCTGACCGTTCGCGCCCAGTAACCCGATCCGCTGGCCGTTCTGGATGGACAGCGTCACGCCTCCCACAATCGGCACATCACCCGCTTCCGTATGGTAGCCACACTGAACGGCGTCCATGACGATCATCGGATTGGGCGCCGCGTCGGGCGTGCGGAACTCAAATGTGAACGGCGATGACGCATGCGCCGGTGCGATGAGTTCCATGCGCTCGAGCGCTTTCACGCGGCTTTGCGCCTGCTTCGCCTTGGTGGCCTGGGCCTTGAAGCGGTTGATGAAGCTCTGCAAGTGCTCCACGGTCTTCTGCTGCTTTACGTAAGCGCTCTGCTGCAACGCGATCTGCTGTGCGCGCAGGATCTCGAACTGGCTGTAATTGCCGCCATAGCGCTTGATCTGGCGGTTTTCCAGATGCAGCGTGACATTGCAGACCGAGTCGAGGAACTCGCGGTCATGTGAAATCACGACCAACGTTCCGGGATACCGGTGCAGCCAATCCTCCAGCCACACGATGGCGTCGAGATCCAGGTGATTCGTGGGTTCATCGAGGAGCAGCAAATCCGAGCGGCACATCAGCGCCTGCGCGAGATTCAGCCGCATGCGCCAGCCGCCCGAGAAGCTACTCACCGGCTGTTGGGTCTGCGCGAGCGTAAAGCCCAGGCCGATCAGCAAGGTCTCGGCGCGTGC
>NZ_JBAUSA010000904.1:0-1765 GCF_049581465.1 Caballeronia sp.
CCGATGCGGCGAACGTTGAGACGAGAGGCAAATTCCTCGGATGCAATACGAAAGTGCTCGGCCGTGTCACCCGGTGTCTTCGCAGATACAAATTCCGGATCGCTTGTGAGATTGAGTCGACGGATGACGTCGTCGGCTACCTTCTTGGACCTCAAGACTTCGACTTGGCTTTCAACCTGACCTTGGTCGACCGGGATCGCCTGCGCGCCCGAGTCTCCTCCTCCCTGAACTTTCAGTGGCTCGATCAGCAGTTCCGAGCGTCCAACGTAGCTGGGAGATGCAAAGATCAAATATACGACAGCCCCCGCGACCGCGATCAGCATGCTACCGATCATCAGTCGGGCATACTTCCTCCAGAAAATCGCAACGTCTGCACGCGTGAGAACGCGCGCGGGACCGACGCCGGTTTTTGCCTGCAGCTGAATACCGGGTCCCTGTTGCAGCATAGAACTTTGCGTACCCCGCGCTCCCAGAACAGGTAACGTGTCGCAACGCACCGGTGTCCTATTGGTTCCTCGAAGCTTTGTCGCAGGGCGACCCTTTGTCACCAAGTGATCTGCATGCTTCTGACACTGTTGACACCATCGTTCTGAACCTGAACATGCACGCGTTGCCAGCGAGCGGCAAACACACAGGAGCTTGCGCCATTCGTATTCTTCACCTCGCAAATCATTGTCACGAAATCGGCAACGGCATTATGAACGTGGCCGTGGATCTTGCGTGCCTACAGGCAACGGGCGGACATAACGTGTTCTTCGCCAGTGCGGGTGGATCCTATGTCGATTTGATAACTCAGTACGGGGTGTCGCATCTCAACCTGGATCAGCAATGGCGTCAGCCGGTCATGTTGGTCCAATCTTTGTTCCGTCTTCGCTCAATTGTTGAGCAAACGCGCCCGGATATTGTTCATGCCCATATGATGACAGGCGCCATGCTCGCCGCTGCGGCGCGCGTCATGAGCCGCTTTCGGCTGATAACGACGGTACATAACGAGTTCCAGCGAAGTTCGATTCTGATGGGCGTTGGCGATCGGGTGATCGCCGTGAGCACCGCCGTCGCCGAACATTTACAGCGCCGTTGGCTGCCGGATCGAAAGATCCGCGTGGTCCGAAACGGTCCGTTGGGTTCGCCGCGTCGAGGGCTATCAGCAGACGCAACCGCGACCGTTACGCTCGCGCGCCCCGCCATCGTTACCCTGGCCGGCATGTACCATCGTAAGGGCATCGGCGAGCTGATTACTTCTTTTTCCCGAATCGGCGCAGAAGTTGCGGACGCCTCTCTCTACATCATTGGCGACGGACCGAATCGTGCCGAATTCGAAGCGCAGGCGCGGACGACACCGCACGCGGATCGAATCCACTTTCTCGGCTTTTGCCGCGAGCCGGCGCCGCTGCTCGCGCAAGCCGATGTGTTTGTGCTCGCGTCCCGTAAAGATCCAATGCCCTTGGTCATCCCGGAAGCGCGCGAAGCCGGATGCGCAATCGTTGCGACCAATGTTGACGGCATTCCGGAGGGCCTCGATCACGGCAAGGCCGGCATCCTGGTGCCTCCGCGCGATCCGAACGCACTCGCGGTGGCCATCATCGGTTTGCTGACGAATCCCGATAAGCTCGCCGCTTGGCGCGAGCGGGCGCGCAGCAATCTGGATTGGCTGCATGTGGAGCGGACCGCGTTGGAGACGATGCACGTCTACGAGGAGGCGCTGGGCTTGATACGCAGACCTCCCCAGCGCGTCAGCGGAGTCAGCTTGTCAGCTCCCTAGGGC
>NZ_JBAUSA010000905.1:0-2335 GCF_049581465.1 Caballeronia sp.
GTGTTTTGGGTTACAGCGCTTGATGTCATTGAAGTCTCCGATCTGTGCTTGTGCGGCGGCGAGCAATATGTGCGTCCGGCAGATATAGCTGGCCTGTC
Organism: Caballeronia sp.; assembly: GCF_049581465.1. Taxonomy (GTDB): domain Bacteria; phylum Pseudomonadota; class Gammaproteobacteria; order Burkholderiales; family Burkholderiaceae; genus Caballeronia. Next base: position 99 of record NZ_JBAUSA010000905.1, read on the forward strand.
AGCGGGCAGGGGCACCGTTTCGTTGGGCCGCGGGGCTTATGGTAAGCCTTGCAGCTGGGGTGCCATTAGCATTGTCGGACAATTTCTTCGCATGTTGGGACACGAGACCGGGAATCGTGGATGGAAAGCGGATGGCGGCAACGCTCCCGCGCAGTTCAGACGGCAATGCCGGCCATCGCCGGGAAGAGGTGGGGATCTGTAACGTCAGGAACGTGTAGAAGGGTGCGGCTGGTTCAGGCAGTGTGGCTGGCCCGGATGACAGAGGGACGCGTGAGCCGACCCCGAACCCAGCCTTCCTACTTATGCGAGATGGGGCTGGCTGCCGCCCGGCTCTCCCGGTATTGGGCGGTCCAATCCGAGGGTGTCTTACCAAACTGGCCGCGGAACCAGCGCGAGAAGTCACCGGCAGAGGAAAAGCCGAGGAGTTCGGCGACGTCATACAACCTGCGTTTGCTGTTGGCCAGATACTCCTCGGCGAGTTCAACACGTACAGCATTGATGATCGTTGTGACACTCTCACCTTCCGCCGCCAAGTGCCGGCTAAGGGTGCGTCGATGCATGCCAAGATGCTGGGCGACTTGATCGACCGAACAAAGTCCGCTTGGCAGCAACATCCTGACGATCTGGCGGGCCCGCTGCGCCGGCTCGTCGCGGAGGTTGGCCAGCTGCATGTCCAGCCATCGCTTCACCTCGCGATTCAGCGTCGGGTCTGCCGCAGGGATGGGCATGTCCAGGTCGCGGCCGCGGCAAACGATGGCATTGCATTCCTGTGAAAACTCGATAGCCGTACCCAGCACGCGGTGGTGCACTTCGAGACTGGCGGGCCGCTCATGGGTGAAACAGATCCTTGTTGGCCGGAAGGTATTGCCACTGAGCGCCCTAAACGTCCGAAATCCGATGCCGGCTGACTGTTCGATAGCCTGGCGCCAGACGCCGGGGGGTTGCATATTCGCGCCCATATGCAGCAGCACGACGTCGCCTGCATCGTTAAGCCGCAATTGCACGCCGGCGTTGTGCAGTCGCATATAGCGGACGCAAGATTGCATTGCTGCGCGCAACGTTGGTTCTTCCCGGAGCACCAGCGCCAGCATGCCCAGATTGGCCAGGCTTCTCGTTTCCGCGAGCAACAATCCGAAGGCCTCCTGACCGGACAGGCGTGCCGACTCCTCCAGCAGCCACCCCACCGAATCGGCACTGATCATCATATTCGGATCGTCGAGGACCGTGGCCGGCAGTTTGGCCATCTGCAGCATACGAAGCGGATCGAGCCCCACCGAACGGGCAACGTGTTCATAGTCGGTAAGGCTGGCACTTCGCGTCAGGGAATGCACGGACCGTCACCTGTCCCAATTTTACAAGATTATGTCCTGGTAAGCTTAGTACGGAAAAGCTTGTCAGGCTACTTTGGAGGCTAGGAATTTCAAAAGATGGAGGTCGACGATGGGAGAAGGTGCTGCTACCCGGCGTGGGTCATGCCGCGCCTGAAGAACGCGTTGATCAGGTTAACAAATTACTCCTGGTTGTTCGCTAGCGCCGCATGCGACCGGGCGCACCAGCGGCAGCATCGGTATTGGTGACCGCAAGCGTGTCAAAGCGCCGCAGAGGCGATAGAAACGATTGCGAACAAGGGTCTGTTGTCTGGGCACAACTGCCGTTCGCCAGTCCGAGGAGATCGGGGCGCCAGACCGAACCAGCCATCGCATTCCGGTAGCGCTATCGTTGGACCTCTTTGACGATAGCGTCAGAAGGTCCCATCCGTCGATTTTGGTGAGTTGTTCGTAAGCGCGCAATTCTTTAAGGCGAGCCTTGAGGATAGTCGATCGCCCGTCCGCGGCCCTTGCTTGTGCTCGTGGTTCTCGCGGTGCTGTGCAAGACGCTGCGCACGGTGAAGGTACCGCAGCGGGTCACGCGCGCCTCTTCCTGGAAGAAGTCAGTGGTGCGGTGCTCTGGCAGATCCAGGAGGTATACCTGCTGTACCTGGAACGCCGCGGCATTGCGGCGGTTGCGCCGCATCGCGACGCCGCGCACAAACTCGTCGTAGGCCGCCCGGTCGGCGAAGTCGCGATGGCCGCGTAATTCCAGCGCCTGATCGATCAGGTCCTGGAGGTGGCGATACGGGGATTCAACGCACCATGCTCGTGGCCTAGGCCCCGGTTGTTGCGTCTGTTTTCCATCCCGTAATGTTCGAGCAACGCGGCATAGCGAGCCGTAAAGTCTTCCTTGGCAGACTACGTAGC
>NZ_JBAUSA010000906.1:0-6928 GCF_049581465.1 Caballeronia sp.
CCGCGCCCGCGCTTTGAACATCACGCCAAGGAGTTACCGGTTCATGTCGACCGAACATAGTTTCATTCTGAAGTTGTCGTGCCCGGACCGGCCCGGCATCGTGCATGCGGTGTCGGGGTTCCTGTTCAACCTCGGCGGCAATATCCTCGATTCGGCCCAGTTCGGCGACAGCCACACCGGCGAATTCTTCATGCGCGTGCATTTCCAGCAGGTCGGCGGCTTTTCGGGTGTCGACGCATTGCGCACGGCGTTTGCCTCGCTCGCCGATCAGTTCGGCATGAAGTGGGAATTGCATGACGCGACGGTCAAGCCACGCGTGATGATCATGGTGTCAAAGATCGGCCATTGCCTGAACGACTTGTTGTTCCGATACCGGACAGGGCAATTGGGCATTGAGATTCCGGCGATTGTCTCGAATCATCGCGACTTTTATCAGCTTGCCGCAAGTTACGACATTCCGTTTCATCACCTGCCGCTGACCGGATCGACACCTGAGGCAAAGGCGGCGCAAGAGGCACGCGTGCTGGATATTGTCGGGAACCATGACATCGATCTCGTCGTGCTCGCGCGTTACATGCAGATTTTGTCGCCGGAAATGTGCGCGAAGCTTAATGGCCGCGCGATCAATATTCATCACTCGTTCTTGCCAAGTTTCAAGGGCGCGAAGCCGTATTACCAGGCGTTTGATCGCGGTGTGAAACTGATCGGCGCGACCGCGCACTATGTGACTACGGACCTCGACGAAGGGCCGATTATCGAGCAGGAAGTCGAGCGCGTGGACCACAGCATGACGACCGACCAGTTGACGGCGATCGGCCGCGACGTGGAGTGCGTGACGCTCGCGCGTGCGGTGCGCTGGCATGTGGAACACAGGATCGTGTTGAACGGAAGCAAGACGGTGGTGTTTCGGTAAGTTGGGTTCGCACTATAAAAAAGGCCGCATTCGCGGCCTTTTTACTGGGTAACAGCGACTCTCAAACCAACCTTAAATACACCAGCTCCCGCTTCACATAAGCATAGAAAATTGGTGCAGCGATCACCCCTGGAAGCCCGAACGCGGCTTCCATCGCAAGCATCGCCAGCAACAATTCCCATGCCTTCGCTTCGATCTGCCCGCCGATAATCCGCGCATTCAAGAAGTATTCGAGCTTGTGAATGAGGATCAGGAATGCGAGCGAGGCGACGGCGGTCCCGAACGACACGGACAGCGAAAATCCCACGATGATCGCGTTGGAAACCAGATTGCCGATCACAGGCATCAAGCCGACGATAAACGTCACGAGCACAAGTGTCTTCGACAGCGGCAGGCTTTCGTGAAAAAGCGGCAACGCGACGAGCAGGTACATCGCGGTGAACGCGGTATTGATCAAGGAGATCTTTACCTGCGCGAACACGATGCGGCGAAACGCCTCCGAGAAGCGCGTCACGCGGGTCACGAGCGCCGTGGTCAACGGTAGCCGATGCGCGCTTTTCGGCGAGCCCACCGCGATAATCGCGCCCACGATCATTCCGATCAGCACATGCCCGAAGCCGCGCATCGCCTCCTTGCCGCTTTGCTGCAACATCGCGGCGTGCGTCTTCATCAACTCGGTTGCACGGTCCTTCATCTGGTCGGCATCGACAGGAAGGTAGTTCGCAATCCAGTTCGGTACCTGCAGGCGAGCGTGCGTCGTGACCATCATCAGTTGGTCGAGGAGTTGTGCCACGGTAGGCACATCGCGTTGAAAATAGTCGATCGTGAGGATGGTCACGCCCGTCAGCCCGCCGACTATCGCCACGGCCACGATCACCACGGCAACCCAGCGCGCGCGACCGCTCGTCATGCGTCGCTCGATCAGCGGCGCGATCATGTGCACGAGTTGAAAGACCAGCATGCCGGCCAGCAACGCGCCAAGCAACTGCAGATGCAATACGAAGAACAAGCCGGCAAAAGCCGCGACGTAACTGCCGATTTCCACCACCGACAACGTCGGCATGCTCATGTCGCTCGTCAGCCGGACGGGCCGTACGGGAGGCGGCCGTCTTTCAGCCGCTTCGTTGCGCTTTGCCATGACTGCGTTTGTCTCCTGTCGCGTAGGGGGTTATCGGGTGCCGCCGCCCGGGGCGGCGTCTGTACGGCTTACAGGGTTGGGCGTGTTGCCAATCCGTCACGCCGCCGATCTTGGTCTTTGCAATAACGGCGCCAGATATCGACCGGTAAAACTTGCCTTCGATGACGCGACATCCTCCGGCGTACCTTCCGCAATAATCTGGCCACCGCCGGCTCCGCCTTCTGGACCGAGGTCGATGACCCAGTCGGCGGTTTTGATGACATCGAGATTATGCTCGATGATTACGACAGTATTCCCCTGATCGCTCAGCCGATGAATCACTTCGAGCAGCAGCGAGATGTCGTGGAAGTGCAGGCCGGTGGTCGGCTCGTCCAGGATATACAACGTCCGACCCGTATCGCGCTTGCTCAGTTCCAGCGAAAGCTTGACGCGTTGCGCCTCGCCGCCCGATAGCGTGGTGGCGGACTGGCCTAGCCGGATATAGCCGAGGCCGACTTCCAGCAAGGTTTTCAGCTTGCGCGCGACCACCGGCACCGGCTTGAAGAATTCGTGCGCGGCTTCGACGGTCAGGTCGAGAACTTCGTGGATATTCTTGCCCTTGTACTGGACATCGAGCGTTTCACGGTTGTAGCGCTTGCCGTGACAAATGTCGCAAGGTACGTAGACGTCGGGCAGGAAGTGCATTTCCACCTTCAGGACGCCGTCGCCCTGGCACGCCTCGCAGCGTCCGCCTTTTACGTTGAATGAAAAGCGGCCGGGGTCATAGCCGCGTTCCTTCGACGCCGGCACGCTCGCGAACAATTCGCGGATCGGCGTGAAGAGGCCGGTGTAGGTCGCGGGATTCGAGCGCGGTGTGCGGCCGATCGGCGATTGATCGACGTTGATGACTTTATCGAAGTGCTCAAGCCCCTCTATGGATTCGTAGGGGGCTGGCTCGGCGGACGAGCCATATAAATGCTGGGCGACCGCGTGATAGAGCGTGTCGTTGATCAGCGTGGACTTGCCCGAGCCGGACACCCCCGTTACACACGTCATCAGGCCCACTGGTAAGTCAAGCGACACGCGCTTCAGGTTGTTGCCGTAAGCCTCGACAATGCGCAGGCGCCGTTCGTCGGGCTTCCTTCGTTCGGACGGGTAGCCGATGCTTTTCTTCCCCGCCAAGTACTGCCCGGTCACGGAGTTCGGGTCGTTCTGAACCTGCTTCGGCGTCCCTTGCGCGACGATTACGCCGCCATGTACGCCTGCGCCCGGACCCATATCGACGACATAATCCGCCATGCGAATCATGTCTTCGTCGTGCTCGACCACGATGACCGAGTTACCGATATCGCGCAGGTGCTTGAGCGTGGCAATCAGCCGGTCGTTGTCGCGCTGATGCAGGCCGATCGAGGGTTCGTCGAGGACGTACATCACGCCCGTCAAGCCGGATCCGATCTGCGATGCCAGCCGGATGCGTTGCGCTTCGCCGCCCGAAAGCGTTTCGGCACTGCGTTCCAGCGACAGGTAATCCAGTCCGACGTTGTTCAGGAAGGTGAGCCGCGCGACTATTTCCTTGACGACTTTATCGGCGATCTCGCCTTTGGAGCCTTCCAGATGCAGCGTCTGGAAATAACCGAGCGTCTCGCGCATGGGCCAACTGCTGACCTCATAGATGCCACGCGCGTGTTCGCCCGTGCCCAGCTTGACATTGCGTGCTTCTCGTCGCAGCCGGGTGCCTTCGCATGCTGGGCACGCCTGGTTGTTTTGATACTTCGCGAGTTCCTCACGGACTGCCGAAGAATCGGTTTCCTTGTAGCGGCGTTCCAGGTTCGGAATGATCCCTTCGAACGCGTGCTCGCGGACTGTCGTGCGGCCGCGCTCGTTGATGTACGAGAACGGTATGGCCTCTTCGCCAGAGCCGTATAGCAAGGTCTTGCGCACCGGTTCGGGCAGGTCTTCGAACGCTGCGTCGATATCGAAGTCGTAGAACGCGGCAAGGCTTTGCAGCATCTGGAAGTAGAACTGGTTGCGCCGGTCCCACCCTTTGACCGCACCCGCCGCCAGCGATAGCGACGGATGCGCGACCACGCGTTTCGGATCGAAGAAATTGATCTGGCCGAGGCCGTCACATTCGGGGCATGCGCCCATGGGGTTGTTGAACGAGAACAGGCGCGGCTCGAGTTCCTGCAGCGAATACGAGCAGATCGGGCACGCGAATTTCGAGCTGTACACGTGCTGGACGCCCGAATCCATCTCGAGCGCGACCGCACGGCCATCGGCCAGGCGCAGCGCCGTTTCAAACGATTCCGCCAGCCGCTGCGTCATGTCCGGCCGAACTTTCAACCGGTCGATGACAACATCGATCGTATGCTTCTCGGTCTTCTTCAGCTTCGGCAGCGACTCGATTTCATAGATCTGCGCGACGCCCTCATTGATTGTTCCGCCGCCCGAGCGCACCCGGAAACGAATGAAGCCCTGCGCCTGCATTGCTTCGAACAACTCGGTGTGCTCGCCCTTGCGATCCGCGACCACGGGCGCGAGGATCATCAGCTTCGTTTCCTCGGGCATGGCCAGCGCGGCGTCGACCATTTGCGAGACGCTTTGGGCCTGGAGCGGAACGTGGTGATCGGGACAATGCGGCGTACCGACGCGTGCGAACAGCAGGCGCAGATAGTCGTGAATCTCGGTGACGGTGCCGACCGTGGAGCGAGGATTGTGCGACGTCGCTTTCTGCTCGATCGAGATCGCCGGCGACAAACCTTCGATCAGGTCGACGTCCGGTTTCTCCATTATCTGGAGGAACTGCCGCGCATAAGCAGACAAGCTTTCGACGTAGCGACGCTGTCCTTCCGCGTACAGCGTGTCGAACGCAAGCGAGGATTTCCCCGACCCGGACAGGCCTGTAATCACGATCAGCTTGTGACGTGGCAAGTCGAGATTAATGTTCTTGAGGTTGTGGGTGCGAGCCCCACGAATACGGATTTCTTCCATGAACCGGGCGGAAAGGTAGGGGGCTAAACCTGCTACTATAACGACTTTTCGAGGGCGCGTTGTCCGCGCTCACGAGCGTCAGTCAAGCGTGCGGAGGGAGTGGAAGTGTCCTTCGTGGGCCGGATCGGCGCGAGTTGGGTGCATTCTCGCGCATGCCGGTCACCTTCTTTATATAGTGCCGTTCCGGGCAACCACAAGGCGTCTGCGCCCGAATTTCTATCGGCGCGCACGGTCATACGCGTTTTCAAACTACCTCGTCCGATGTCCAATCCGTCTGCTACGTCAACACGTCTGAGCGCGCTGGAAATGCGTGCGACCGTGTCGCTTGCCGCGATCTTCGCGCTGCGCATGCTCGGTCTCTTCATGATCATGCCGGTGTTTTCCATCTACGCGAAAACCCTTCCGGGCGGCGACAACGTGCTGCTTGTGGGCATCGCGCTCGGCGCGTACGGCGTCACGCAATCGTTGCTGTACATCTTTTACGGCTGGGTCTCCGACAAACTCGGCCGCAAGCCGGTTATCGCATTCGGGCTCGTGGTGTTCGCGATCGGCAGCTTCGTCGCGGCGGTCGGCCACTCCATGACATGGATCATCGTGGGCCGGGTGATCCAGGGAATGGGCGCGGTTTCGTCGGCGGTGATTGCGTTTATCGCCGACCTGACCAGCGAAGAAAACCGCACGAAAGCCATGGCAATGGTGGGAGCAAGCATTGGCGTCTCGTTCGCCGTCGCGATCGTGGGCGCGCCAATCCTGTTCCAGTGGATCGGCATGAGCGGCCTTTTCACGGTGATCGGCTTCCTTTCAATACTCGCCGTCGGCGTGGTCGTCTGGGTCGTGCCCGACGCGCCCCGACCGCCCGTTCACGTCAAGGCGCCGTTTGCCGAAGTGCTGCACAACCCCGAATTGCTGCGCCTGAACTTCGGCGTGCTCGTGCTGCACGCGACGCAGACGGCACTCTTCCTCGTCGTGCCGCGCATTCTTGAAGCAGGCGGATTGCCCGTCGCGTCGCACTGGAAGATTTATTTGCCGGTCATGGGATTTGCTTTCGTGCTGATGGTGCCGGCTATCATTGCCGCGGAAAAGCGCGGCAAAATGAAGGCCGTGATGCTCGGCGCCATAGGTCTTATCCTGATCGGCCAGTTGTTACTCGGCGTCGCTCCGCATACTCTGTGGTCTGTGGCCGCGATTCTGTTCGTGTACTTTCTCGGCTTCAATGTGCTGGAAGCGTCGCAGCCGTCTCTCGTATCCAAGCTTGCACCCGGAACGAGAAAAGGCGCGGCGGCAGGGGTCTATAACACCACGCAGTCGATCGGCTTGGCGATCGGTGGGGTGATGGGCGGCTGGTTGCTGAAAGTGGACGGGCAGAGCGCTGTATTTTTCGGGTGCTCAGGACTGGTGCTTGCATGGCTGATCGTCGCGTCGAGCATGAAGCGGCCGCCGCAGAGGGTGCGCCGCACAGCGTGAGTCCGTGCCGCGTTTATTCACGTTTCGCCGTTTTTGGCTCGCTTTGGGCTGTCGCTTTTGGCAATGTTTCGCACGAATTTTTGTCGCAACCCATTTTTGCCGTAGCGCGAATGAAGCCATTGTCGCGTTGCGAGCGCAAAGCATCGAATTGAATCGAATCAACAGGAGAAACACATGGCATCCGTCAATAAGGTAATCCTCGTCGGGAATTTGGGAGCCGATCCGGAAACTCGCTATCTGCCGAGCGGCGACGCCGTGGCCAACATTCGTCTTGCTACCACCGATCGCTATAAGGACAAGGCGTCCGGCGAGCTGAAGGAGATGACGGAGTGGCATCGCGTGTCGTTTTTCGGGCGTCTGGCCGAGATCGCCAACGAGTATTTGAAGAAGGGCTCGTCGGTGTATATCGAAGGCAAGATCCGCACGCGCAAATACACGGATCA
>NZ_JBAUSA010000907.1:0-2105 GCF_049581465.1 Caballeronia sp.
TTTTAGTCCCTTTGCTTGCCAAGGCGATTCGGGACGAAGATCGTCCGACTGAAGTTTTTCACAGTGAGAGAGTAGGTAATGAGGCTTAAAGGCAAGGTGGCAATCGTTACGGGAGCCGGGCAGGGCATTGGCGCTGCAACGGCTTTGAAGTTCGCTCGCGAAGGTGCAATAGTTGCCGTGTGTGACCTTAACCATGACGCGGTATTCGGGGTCGTGAGCGCGTGTCGTGACGCGGGTGTGGCAGCGGATGGTTTCAGCATCGATGTTTCGGACCGCGATGCGGTCGACGACATGGTTGCGAAGGTACTCGCGAAGCATCATCGAATCGACGTCCTCGTGAACAATGCGGGCATCACGAGGGATGCCCGCCTCCAAAAGATGACATTGAAGCAGTTCGATGACGTTATCGACGTCAATCTTCGAGGCGTATTCCATGTCGCGCAAGCGGTCGTCGACACGATGATTGAGCAGCGTGCCGGCGTTATCCTCAACGCCAGTTCGGTCGTCGGTATCTACGGAAACTATGGCCAGACCAACTACGCTGCGGCCAAGTTTGGGGTCATCGGGTTCACGAAAACGTGGAGCCGCGAACTCGGGCCAAAGGGCATTCGCGTGAACGCGATCGCTCCCGGGTTCATCGACACGCCAATCCTTTCGACCATACCGGAGGACGTCATGGCGAAGATGCGCGAGCAGGTGCCGTTGCGACGTCTGGGGACGCCTGAAGAGATAGCCAACATATACGCCTTCCTGGCAAGTGATGAAGCGAGTTATATCAACGGCGCGGTGATCGAAGCATCGGGTGGGATGACTCTTTAACGGGAAGCTGCACCGGTAGCCACCAAACGATAGGGATTCGGACCTCTACGCGTCCGCTTTATAAAAGAAGACTGATGAACACTTTCGACCTTTTAAAACCACGACCCGGTCTGCGAGTACTCGTGTCGGGCGCCGCCACTGGCATTGGCGCTGCGATTGCAGAAGCCTTCCTTCAAGCGGATGCTACGGTCTACATTTGCGACGTTGACGCAGTCGCCATCGATAAAGCAAAGGCGCAGCATCCCCGGCTTCACGCGGGCGTGGCCGACGTAGGAAACCGTGAGCAGGTGGACAGTATCATCGACAACGCTTGCGCGAAGCTCGGAGGACTGGACCTGCTCGTGAACAACGCAGGCATCGCGGGTCCGACCGGGGGCGTAGACGTCATCGAACCCGACCAATGGGAACGCACAATCGCAACGAACCTCAACAGCCAGTATTACTTCTTGAGGAAGGCCGTTCCCGTACTCAAGGAGACGTCAGACTCCCCTGGCATCATCGCCATGTCATCCGTGGCCGGGCGTCTTGGTTACGCATTCCGGACGCCGTATGCAGCAACCAAATGGGCGATTGTCGGCTTGGTCAAGTCCCTTGCCATCGAACTCGGGCCGAGCAATATTCGTGTGAACGCAATACTGCCTGGCGTGGTTGAAGGCGAACGGATGGACCGGGTGATTGCGGCTCGGGCGGAAACACTCGGTGTACCTTTTGAAGTCATGCGGGAAGAGTACCTTCGAAAGATTTCCCTCCGACGCATGGTGACAGCCGATGACATTGCTGCAATGGCCCTTTTTCTAGCATCTCCCGCTGGGCAGAATATCTCCGGGCAGGCGATCAGTGTGGACGGAAACGTCGAGTATATTTGAGGTCGTAGGGGAGGGCGGGCGTCCTGCAGTAGCACTTGGTAATCGGGCGTTCACGCGCCGCCGCGATCGCGTTCGCCCGCTCCGTCAGCCCCGTCGTCCGATAAATACGGGGCACCGCCCTTAAGCGCGTGCTGCCGCCAGTCGCCCGGCGTCATCCCCATCCGTTGAGCAAACACACGCCGAAACGCGGACACCGATTGATAGCCGACCAGATCGGCAACCGCCTCGGTGGACGACGTGGATTTTCGCAGCGCGTTCGCGGCGGCGCTCATTCGGATATCGGTCAGCAGATCCAGCGCGGAGCAGCCGAGACTGGCCTGGAAATGCCGCATGAACGTGGCGCGCGACATGCTGCATAGTCCAGCCAGTTCGGGAAGCGTCCACGCGCGAGCGGGGTCGTTGAACATTGCCGCAGCCGCA
>NZ_JBAUSA010000908.1:0-2543 GCF_049581465.1 Caballeronia sp.
ACGTCGTTCAGAACGCCCAGGGCGGTAGCGGTGGCGCGGTCACGGCCAGCTACGACATCAAGGGCAATAAGGAAGCGTAAGCCGCCCGCGCGCTCGGCGCGTGGGACGCATCCGGTGGGCGCGGCAGGACCGTGCCCACCATTCCAATTTCAGTTCCGGGGTTTTATGCGTCTATTCAAACTCGTCACGACATCGCTCGCATGGACACTTGTTGTCATGCTGAGTGCGTGCGCGAGCAGTGATCCCGATCCGAAGACGCCGAAGGAGCCACTGCGGCTCGACCTCTCGATCAAGGCGGCGAAAGATGTTAATCCGGACGACAAGGGGCGCGCTGCGCCGATCGTCGTTCGCATCTATGAACTCAAAAACGACGGGACGTTCAAGTCACAAGATTTTCTATCGTTGCAGGACAAGGACAAAGCGCTTCTCGCGGACGACCTCAATGTTCGCACCGAATTCCTGCTGCGACCGGGCGACACCAAAACCATTCGCCGCAAGCCCGATCCCGAAACGAAGGTGATCGGCATCCTTGCAGCCTATCGCGATTTACCTAACGCGGTGTGGCGCTCAACTTACGAACTACCCGAAGCGCGCGACGCCGCGTGGTATCGACGCGGCAGCAAACTGCAACTCAACATCGACCTTGGCGCAAAAGCGATCAAGGTCACAGAAAGCAAGTAGCGGAATCTATTCAATGAGCTGGCATAACAAGGTCGTCTGGAGCGAGGGGCTGTTTTTGCGCCCGCAGTTGTTTCAGCAGCAGGAACGCTATCTGGAGAGCTTTGCGCACAAACGCGCGGCTCCGCTGTCGCCGTTCTTCTTTGGCTTCAGTCACTACAGCATCGATAGCGAAGCGCTGGCGCTGGGCAAGGTGATCGTCAAGTCGGCGGCCGGCGTGTTCGCCGACGGAACGCCATTCGATATGCCCGGCAGCATGCCGCCGCCCCCGCCGCTGACGATCCGCTCCGAGCATCTCGAACAACTGATTTATCTGGCAGTTCCCATCCGTGTGCCAAACGCCGAAGAAACCACGTTCGACGAGAAGGCCGATTCGCTTGCCCGGTACGCCGCATTCGATACGGATCTGCGCGACACGAATTCAGTCGCGCAAGGGCCAAAGACCGTCCAACTGTCGAATCTGCGTTTGCGCCTCGTGCCTGAGAAGGAGTTGACCGACGCGTGGATCGGTCTCGCACTGACACGCGTGAAGACTATCCGCGCCGATGGCAGCATCGAACTCGACGACACGGTGATTCCGCCGGTGAATGGCTACGGGGCAAGCGATCTGCTTGCGAGTTGGCTGGCCAAGATACATGAGTTGACGCGGCTACGAGCCAACGCGCTCGCGCAGCGTTTGACGGGCGGTGATGGGCAAGCCGGCATGGCCGCCGAAGTGTCCGACTACCTGCTGCTGCAAACGCTGAACCGTTATGAACCGCTGCTACAGCATTTGCGTCGCGTACCGACCACGTCGCCTGCAGACCTTTATGCGCTCTTGATCAGCATGGCGGGGGAGTTGTCCACTTACGTGCGCCCCGAGACCCGCCGGCCACTGGATTCGCATCCTCCGTATCAGCATGGAGCACCGCATATTTGTCTGAAACCCGTGGTCGACGATACGCATCGATTGCTCAATGCAGTTCTCGTGCGCAGCGCGCAAAGCATTCCGCTCGATGAACATGCGCACGGCATGCGCAACGCGGTGGTCGATCCGTCCGACATGCAGCGCTTCACGGCACTCGTGCTGGCGGTACACGCGCAGATGCCGCCTGATGTGCTGCAACAGCAGTTCGCTGCGCAGGCTAAGGCGGGACCCTCCGAGCGCTTGCCGGATCTCGTGCGCTCTCATCTGCCCGGGATCGTGTTGCAGGCGTTGTCGGTGCCACCACGGCAGATTCCGTTCAATGCGGGCTACGTGTACTACGAGTTCACGCGCACCGGGCCGCTGTGGGATGAGGTCGCTCGTCACGGCGGGCTGGCCCTGCACGTTGCGGGGGATTTTCCATCGCTGAAACTCGAACTGTGGGGCGTTCGTGGATAAACCACGGCCCTTTGTGCCGCAGCGCTCAAGCGAACAACACATTAGTTTTTTCATCGCGGGGTGTCAGTCGCAGCGTGCGGCGGCGCGCTGATAGGCGGCTGAGCTTATAAAGGATCATCTATGTTCGACTTGTTTCAGTCCAGAACGCTTGCCGTCTCAGGGGCGGCGCTACCCAGTTATGACGGCCAGCCGATTCTCACTCCGGTTCGACTCAAGGGAACCGAAAAGCTTGGTGAACTGTTCGAGTACACGCTCGAGCTCAAGACGCCTGATTCTCGAGCCTTCTCGCCCAGCATCGCCGCAAATATCAAACTGGATGCGCTGACCGGCACTGAGGTTACCTCACTGATTGAACTCGAAGGCAACGGCCAGTTCATCGCGGGGATGGTCGGCGACACGGGAGCCGCGAATATCGGCGCCGGGATCCGCGAAATTACCGGGCTGGTTTCCGATGCCCGGGTCCTTCGCGAAGAGGGCCGGTCAATTGTCTACGGGTTGACGG
>NZ_JBAUSA010000909.1:0-10634 GCF_049581465.1 Caballeronia sp.
ACGGCCGGGCCCTTCCGCCCCAGTTCGTCGACAACAGCCTCCCTGACCCATTCCGTCAGTTCCGTCTCAAGCGCCAGCGCCACTTCCCTCGTGATTTGACTAACCAGCCAGGTCGAATGCTCCTGCAGCGATTCCCGGCACCGCTCTTCGATCAAGGTGCGGCCATCGCCGGTCAGGAAGTGTGTGAAACGCCCGCGCAGACGATCCGCAATGACGTCGGCTTGATGCTCCGCAGTACCCGCTGACTCGGCTGACCCGACAACCGGCTGCGCAAACGGCAGCACTGGCTCAGGTGCGCGCGGCGCGGCGCGAGCGCGCTCGGGCCGCCCCGGTACGATGACATCGGTGAGAACGGGAATCGACGAATCAAAACTGTCAGTCATATCGGGCGCGATGGTTTGGGACATGAGTGGCCTCCGTCTCTTGTTGACTACGTTCTATTGGCAAGCAGCCTGCCGCCAAGGCATGGTCGGATCATACCCCGCGCCGCAGCGGCGCCCACTCTCAGCCGTTGTGCTTGTGATTGTTAAGCACGTATCCACGATCACGGTAAAACCGATACCGCTCCCGCCCGGCAACCAGTTCATGCTCCTCATTGCCAACCACTTCCAGTAAGCGCTCGAAGCGCGCGAATTGCGGCGGGACGGCGGCGCCCAGATTCAACAGTATCTGGTGATGCGTCACCGTTTCCAGCGATTCGGCCAGCACCACGGGCGTTTCAGCAGCCAACGCACTGTCAGCCATGCAATGCGGCACGAAGGCGTTCGGCTCGAAAGTCCACAACTGTTCGTCGAAGACTTTGAGCCGCGCGGGCTCCGCCAGCACAATCAACGGCTGCCCGCTCAAATACGCCTTGCGCACCAGACGGCAGGCGAACGCGATCGAATCCCCAACATTCGAATGGAAGTCGATACGCGTCATGCCCTTTCCCCCGCCTTCATTACAACGTGCTTCACGAATTGTTTCACTGCGCCGCGCGATCCACCAGGAACTGCGTCAGCAGCGGCACCGGACGTCCTGTCGCACCCTTGGTTGCACCGCTCTTCCAGGCCGTGCCCGCGATGTCGAGGTGCGCCCACGGATAGTTCTGCGCGAAACGCGACAGGAAACACGCGGCAGTGATCGCGCCGCCCGGCCGGCCACCGATATTCGCGACATCGGCGAAATTGGATTTCAGCAGGTCCTGATATTCGTCATCGAGTGGCATGCGCCACGTCGGATCGGTGGCTTCCTTCGATGCATCCAGCAACTCGCCCGCCAACGCATCGTCTTTCGAGAACAAGCCGGTATTGTGATGGCCGAGCGCGACCACGCACGCGCCGGTCAACGTGGCGACATCGATCACGGCCGCCGGCTTGAAGCGCTCGACGTAGGTCAGCGCGTCGCAAAGAATCAGGCGACCTTCGGCGTCGGTGTTCAGCACTTCGATGGTCGTACCGGACATGGATGTCACGATATCGCCCGGCTTGACAGCGTTACCCGCCGGCATGTTTTCGCAAGTAGGAACCACCCCGATCACGTTCAGCTTCAACCCCATTTCCGCGATGGTGCGCATGGTGCCGAACACGGAACCCGCGCCGAGCATGTCGTACTTCATCTCGTCCATGCCCTCGCCCGGCTTGATCGAGATGCCGCCGGTGTCGAACGTGATGCCCTTGCCGACCAGCACGACCGGCGCCGCTTTCGCCGGGCCGCCCAGGTGATGCATCACGATAAAAGCGGGCGGCTCGATGGAACCTTTCGCGACGGACAAGAACGAACCCATGCCAAGCGCTTCGATCTGCTTCTGGCCGAGCACTTCCACCTTGAAGTCAAACTCCTTGCCGAGCCTCTTCGCGGTCTGGCCGAGGTACGTCGGCGTGCAGACATTAGGCGGCAGATTGCCGAGATCGCGGGTAAGGTCCATGCCGTTGGCCAGCGCAGTCGCATGCTTCACGGCGACCTTCGCGGCTTTTTCGTCGGCGGTGTCGACGCTGAACACGATTTTCTTCAACGACCGATCACTGTTTTCCGGCTTGCTTTTCATCTGCGTAAACTTGTACGTCAGCTCGCGCAGCGCGAGAATGGCTGTGCGTACGCCCCAGTCGCCAGTGCGCTCGGGAACCGGCAATTGAGCCAGTGTGAACGCCACGTTCGCGATCTTGGTGGCGAGCAGCGCGCGCCATGCGACGCGTGTTGCTTCCGTGTAAGCCTTTTGATTGAAACCGTCTTGCTTGCCCAGGCCGACCAGCAAAATCCGCGACGCGCCGATGCCCGTCACTTCTGTCAGCATCAGCGTGGAACCTGCTTTGCCGCTCATGTCGCCGGCTTTCACGATTCGTGTGAGAAGCCCCTTGGTCGCCACGTCCATCTCGCGGGCGGCGCCCGTCAACGTCTGCGCTTCGAACACGCCGAGCACTACTACATCGGCCTTTCCGTTAAGGAACCCATTTGCGGAGCCTTTGCTCCAATCACAGGCTTTTATGCTAAAGTCCATCGCGCTTATCCTCGGATAAAATCTGGGCTGAAGGATGAAAGCCGCAATTATCCGCTATTTCTTCCAAGGCGGTCACGGGCGGTGGCGCTGAGCTCGAATGACTTCGCATGAATGTCCTCGCATGATTTCTTCCCGCGAACGGCGCACCTGTGAAAGCGGGTTGTCCGATCGTGGCGCACCCGTTCATCACCGCCGGCTATCAGCTACCAATCAATGATCTTCGAACGCTCCCTACAGCGAGAACTCGCGTATACGGCCGGTGCCGTATTCATGGTGCTGCTCACGATCATGCTCACGTCCATGATGATCCGCATCGTCGGCTTCGCGGCGTCCGGGCAGATCGATCCACGCGATGTCGTCGTGCTGATCGGCCTCACCGTGATCGGCTATCTGGCCGTCATGCTGATCGTCACCTTGTTCGTGTCCATCCTCTTCGTACTGACGCGCTGGTATCGCGACTCGGAGATGGTCGTGTGGCTCGCGTCGGGCGTGAGCCAGACGCGCCTCATCAAGCCGATTGCCCTCTTTTCCGCACCGATCATCGTGCTGATCATGTTCTTCGCGTTCGTCGGCTGGCCGTGGTCGAACCAGCAAAGCAAGCTCATCAAGGCACGTTTCCAGCAACGCGATGAAGTCTCGCTGCTCGCGCCGGGCCAGTTTCGTGAATCGCCGGCGAGTCATCGCGTGTTCTTCATCGAAGCAATGACGCCGGACCAGGGCCGTGTGCAAAACGTGTTCGTGACGAGCACGGAAGGCGGCAAGGTCAACGTGGTGGTGTCGAAGAGCGGACACACCGAAACGCGTCCGAACGGCGATCGCTTCGTGGTGCTGGAAAACGGCCGCCGATACGACGGCATTCCCGGCCAGCCTAACTTTCGGATCATGGAATTCGAGCGCTACGGCGTCAAGATCGAGAGCCAGCAATTCGTCAATACGCCGACCACCACCGGCTTGTACACGCCCGAGTTGCTGGCCGACCCGACGCGCAACAACCTGGCCGAATTCGCCTGGCGCGCGGGGCTGCCGCTCATCGCGATCAACCTGATGCTGCTCGCCATTCCGCTCGCCTATCAGAATCCGCGCCGTAGCCGCACGATCAATCTCGTCATGGCCGTGCTGATCTACCTGACGTATTCGAACTTGTTGAACGTGGTTCAGTCGTGGATCGAGCAAGGCAAGGTGTCATTTTTCGTCGGGCTGGTCGGCCTGCACATTCTCGTCTCCCTGCTCGTGGCGTTCATCTTCTGGCTACGCGTGCGCAATCGCCCGCTGTTCAAGCTGCCCTCATTCACCCGCTCGAAGGGGACCTGACGAATGCGCATCTACGAACGGTATTTCGCGCGCCAGATTTATCTCGCGTTCATCTTTATCCTGTTTGCGTTTTCCGGCTTGTTCTTCTTCTTCGATCTGATCAATGAGCTGAACACGGTCGGTCACGGGAACTACAAATTTGGTCTTGCCGTGCTGCGCGTCGCCTTGCAAACGCCTTCGCGGTTCTACGAGATTATCCCGGTCGCCGCGCTGATCGCCGCCATCTATGTGTTTGCGCAAATGGCGGCCGCGTCGGAGTTCACCATCTTCCGCGTGTCGGGATTGTCGACGGGCAAGGCCTTGCGCTCGTTGCTCAAGATCGGCATCCCCATCGTCCTGCTCACCTACGTGATCGGCGAAGTCATCGGACCTTATTCCGATCAGCTCTCCGAGCGCGTGCGGCTGGAGGCGCTGGGGTCATCGGTATCGAGCGATTTCGAGTCGGGTGTGTGGGTCAAGGACACGCTGACCGCCCGTGCGGATGGCCAGCAAGTCACGCGTTTCGTGAACGTGGGAACGTTGAATCCGGATGCGACGATTGCGAATGTGCGCATCTATGAATTCGATTCAAAGTTCCGGCTGACGAATGTGCGGATTGCAAAAAGCGGCGTGTATGCGCCGCCGGGCCACTGGAAGCTGACCGACGTAACGGACACCGAACTCGTCGATGCACCGCCGCAAGCCGTCAATCCCGGCGATGCCCTCAATCCGGTTTATCGTGCCAAACAGGTCGCGTTGCCGGAGTTCTCGCTACGCTCAGAGCTGACGCCGCAGATTTTGTCGGTACTGCTGGTGTCGCCGGACCGGATGTCGATTTTCAACCTGTTCCGGTACGTCCAGCATTTGACCGAGAATCATCAGGACACGCAGCGTTATCAAATCGCTTTCTGGCGCAAGATTCTCTATCCGTTTGCCGTGTTCGTGATGCTCGTTTTGTCGCTGCCGTTCGCCTACTTGCATACGCGTGCGGGCGTGGTGGGCGTGAAGGTGTTCGGCGGCATCATGATCGGCATGAGCTTCCAGTTGTTCAACACGCTGTTTTCGCACATCGGCACATTGAACACGTGGCCCGCGCCCTTGACCGCAGCGGCCCCTGCGCTGGCGTATCTGATCATCGGGCTGATCGGCCTGCGCTGGGTTGACCGGCATTAACGTTTAGCAGGAGGACGCGAGTGAGCAAGCACGGCATGATTTTGTTCGGCCACGGCGCACGCGATCCCCGCTGGGCGGAGCCTTTCGAACGGCTGGCTACGAAGCTGCGTTTGCGGCGCAGCGAGCCCGTGACGCTCGCTTTTCTCGAACTGATGACGCCTGATTTGGCCACGGCTATTGAGCAGTTGGGATCCGACGGGTGTGATGCGGTTACGGTCGTGCCGGTGTTCTTTGGTCAGGGCGGTCATATTCGGCGCGACTTGCCCGAATTGCTCGATCGATGCCGCGCGATGTTTCCATCGCTGACAATCAAATGCGCAACCGCGGTAGGTGAAGACGACGCGGTGCTGGATGCAGTCGCAGAATATTGCGTTCGGCAGGTTCTGTAGGTTTATCGCCCGATCCCTCGATCTGTTTTTCCACGGTGCCCCGCGAGTCCTGGACTTTCGGCGCATTGTCTTGTCCGAAACAGCAGGCGCGCCAAATCAGCCGTAAATTGCCATATCTGACTAAATAACCTATTTAATTGTTCAGATATGACTATTTGCGCCCCGTGCGCGATCTTGATACTTTGGATATTTTGTCTATACTGACCAATTAAGTGGGTTTATATGTCAGATACGACAAAATGAAGCGCAAGAACAAGGACTTTTCTTCTCCAGAACTCGATCAGCGGGCCAACGCGCTGGGACAGGCCGTCGCGGCCGCCCGTATCGCCCGCAACATGACGCGGCAGGACTTTTCCGAACGAGCCAACATCAGCCCGAGCACCCTGATACGCATCGAAAATGGCGATGTTTCGGTGAGTTTCTCGTCGTGGCTGCAGGCGTTCGAACGTGCCGGCCTTCTGGGGCTACTCCAGCCGCTCGCCGATCCGCAAAACGACGTTATAGGCGAAGCGCGGCGCAAGACAGAGTCGCGTCTGCGTCCACGCAAGACCGCTTCGAAGACAGGTGAATATGATTTTTAAGACGTCGACGTGGAGCAAATACGTCTTCATCGCTCTCGAAGGAGCGGCCGAAGCGGTGCCTGCCGGCAAGCTCGAACTCTTCGAGGAAGGAATCAAGCCGGTTGGGTCGACCTTCGTCTATGGCAACAAGTACCTGCAACGTTCAAACGCCGCAGCCGTGGATCCAGTCAGCATGCCTCTGGACGAGGCGAAGAAGTCGAAAGAAATGATATTCCAGCCGCCCGCCGGACTGGCGCTGTTTGGCGCGATTCGTGACGCCGCCCCGGATTCCTGGGGGCGGCGGGTCATCGAGAATATGTTAAGGGCGGCACCCGACGGTTTGCCGGAAACCGAGTATCTCGCTCACGCCGGTCCGCATCGGACCGGCGCGCTGGATTTCAGGGACTCCCCAAGCGCGACCGCGGAGCCGGGCAAGTTGCCGGATGCAAACAAACTGTCCTATTTGCTGGACGCCGCAGCAATGATCCAGGAGGGCAAGCCGGTTCCGAAAAAGTTGCAGTTACTCTTTAGCGTCGGTGCGACGTTCGGTGGCGCGCGGCCTAAAGCGGTGCTGCTGGACGACGGACGGCAGTGGGTCGCCAAGTTCCCCGTCGCCCGTGATGGTTTCAATGTTCCCGTGGTGGAGCGTGCGACGCTCGAACTCGCCCGCAGGTGCGGTATGCGTGTTCCCGCGACTAAGCCGATCCACCTCGCCGACGGGCGGGATGTCATGTTGATCGAGCGGTTTGACCGCGTGCCGTTGCCCGCGGGCGCGTTCGGAAAACGGCACGTCGTGAGCGCCCTGACGATGCTCAAGATGCATGAGAGCGATACGGCATCGGCCAACTATACGGACCTGGCTGACATGCTCAATGAACGTGGGGCTACGGGTTTTGTCGCAGCCGACAAGATCGAGTTGTTCAAGCGAATGGTGTTTAACATCCTCGTGACGAATGACGATGACCATCTTCGCAATCATGCGTTCGTGTGGGATGGGGCAAACAAGGGCTGGCGCCTGAGCGAGCTCTACGACGTTGTGCCGAAGCCGCAGGTCGGCTCCGAGCGCTTCCTGGTTTTAGGTGTAGGTCCGGCAATGGGGCGGCTGGCGACCCTCGACAATGCGCTCTCCGCAGCGGGGCGGTTCGGCCTGCTCAAGCACGCGGCAGTTGAGATCATCCAGCATCTGTCGGCTGTCGTCCGTGAGTGGCGGACTTACTTCGAGGAGTTCGGCGTGCCCCGGGCTGAGTGCGACAAGATCGCCTCAGCATTTCGCAAGCCGCAGGCGATTGGATTGCGTGAAGTGGAGAAGGCGTAGTACTTAGGGGAGTTGCTTGTGGCTAGCAGCCCTCGCGTCTCAAGCCGCAACCTGCAAGACCGCCTCCGCACTCGTAGGCGCTGAAGAACCCAAGGACCGCTGCGCAAACGCCTCGCCGATCATCAGCAAACTAGGCTGCGAAGCGTCCAGCCAATCTTGCGCATCGCCGCGGGCCATCGCTTCCAACGTCAGCGTCAGCGACCGTTCCCGTACCGTACTACATGCCTCGACGATCGCAACCGGCGTCGACCCCGGCCGTCCGGCATCTATGAGTTGCAGCGCAATCTCCGGCGCACTGTCGCGTCCCATGTAGAACACGAGCGAATCCGCACGCGCCTGCTCGCGGATTTCATCGCTATCCGGCGCACGGCTATAAGTCGCCAGCGCCACACTCCGCGATACCCCGCGCAAGGTCAGCGACCGCTTCAGCGTCGCGGCACTCGCGAGCGCCGCCGTGATGCCCGGCACCACTTCATACTCGATACCCGCCGCCTCCAGCGCGCGCATTTCTTCATCGGCGCGACCGAAAAGCATGGGATCGCCGCCCTTTAGACGCACGACGACTTCGTGCTCCCTGGCGGCATCGACGATCTGCTTGTTGATAAACTGCTGCGCCGTCGAACGCTGCCCGCAGCGCTTGCCCACGGCGATCTTGCGAGCGTGGGGCGCGTAGTCCAGCATGGCTGGCTCGATCAGCGCATCGTGCAGGACCACTTGTGCGCGGCTCAGCAGCTTCGCGCCGCGCACCGTGATGAGGTCCGCAGCACCCGGCCCGGCGCCGATCAAATACACCTTACCCATAATCGATACTCAGGCTGAAAAAGCGCGAATCATCCCAGCCGCGACCGTGTGATGCGTCGCTTCGTCGATCAGGACGAACGCGCCCGTGCCTTGATGCGTATCGTAAGCATCGCAGACGATCGGTTTTTGCAGCGTCAACGAAACGCGTCCGATGTCGTTCATCGTGAGATTGTGGCGATCGACGGCGTGCAGCAAGGTATGCACATCCAGCACCTCCTTGATCGCGCCGATCCGCGCGAAGACCGTGTTCGTGGTCTGCTTCAACAGGTACTTCCGCTGCTGCGAAAGCGGCTCTTCGTCGAACCAGCAAAGGTCGGCCTCAAGCTTCTTCGCAGGCTCGACTTTCTGGGCGCTCGCGCTGCGCGGCACGAAGGTGTCTCCGCGCGATACGTCGATATGCTCGGCCAGCCGAATGGTCACGGTCTGTCCCGCAAACGCGCGATCGACCTGTCCAACACCGCCCGGCACCGGCGCGATGATTTCGGAAACGGTTGCTTCGCGATTGGCCGGTAGCACGGTGATCGTGTCTCCCAGCCTCACTTCGCCTGACTCCACGCGCCCCATGTAGCCGCGGAAATCATCGGCCTGGCTGCCGTCCTGGCGAGCGACCCACTGCACCGGAAAGCGCAACGCCTGGTCCACGGGCTGCGCGACCGGCAGCGCTTCGAGCAAGTTCAGCAACGGCTCGTCGCCGTACCACGGCATGCGTTCGCTCGGCGTCACAATGTTGTCGCCCTTGAGCGCCGACACCGGTACAAAGCGCACATCCGGAATCCCCAGACGGCGCGCGAGTTCGACATAGGCGTCGCGGATTTCGTTAAAACGAGCCTCGCTGAAGTCGATCAAATCCATCTTGTTGATGGCGACGATCACGTGCTGAAGCCCAAGCAACTTGACAATCGCGCTGTGACGCACCGTCTGCGGCAACAATTGCGCGACGCCGTCCTTCATGGTCACACGTGTTGCGTCGACGAGGATAATCGCCGCATGCGCCGTGGACGCGCCCGTCACCATGTTGCGCGTGTACTGCTCGTGGCCGGGGGTATCGGCGATGATGAACTTGCGCTTCGCTGTAGCGAAGTAGCGATACGCGACGTCGATTGTGATGCCCTGTTCCCGCTCGGCTTCGAGGCCATCCGTCAACAGCGACAAATCGATTTCATCGCCGACGGTGCGCTTGTTCTTCGCACGCGACAACGCCGACAACTGGTCGGACAACACCGCCTTGCTATCGAAAAGCAAGCGGCCGATCAACGTGCTCTTGCCATCGTCGACACTGCCTGCAGTGATGAAACGCAACACGCCGAGGTCTTCGGGTTGATGAATGCTCATAATGTTTCCCTATTCCTGAATGCAGCGTGGTGCTTAGAAATAACCTTGTTTCTTACGGGTTTCCATCGCGGCTTCGGACGCCTGGTCGTCCATCCGCGTGGCGCCACGCTCCGTGATTTCCGTGACGGCCGTTTCCGCGATGATCTTCTCGACGTCGTCGGCGTCACTTGCAACCGGGCACGTGCAGGAAATGTCGCCGACCGTGCGGAAACGCACTTGCGCGAACTCCGACACTTCGCCTTCCTTCAGCGGCGTGATCGGCGTGAGCGGCACGAGCAAGCCATTGCGACGAATGATTTCGCGCTCGTGCGCGTAATAAATCGACGGCAATTCGAGCTTTTCCCGCCCGATGTATTGCCAGATATCCAGTTCAGTCCAGTTCGAAATCGGGAATACGCGCAAGTGCTCGCCGCTATGCAAACGCGCGTTATAGAGGCTCCACAACTCCGGGCGCTGCGCCTTCGGATCCCACTGGCCGAATTCATCGCGGAACGAGAAGATACGTTCTTTCGCACGCGCCTTTTCTTCATCGCGACGCGCGCCGCCGATCAGCGCCGTGTACCCATATTCCTCGATGGTTTCGAGCAGCGTCACCGCTTGCGCCGCGTTGCGCGAATCGGTTTCACGACGCAACCGCACGGTGCCCTTCTTGATCGAATCCTCGACATGACCCACCACCAGTTCGGCGCCGATTTCGGCTGCGCGACGATCGCGGAAATCGATTACTTCGTCGAAGTTGTGGCCCGTGTCGATATGAACCAGCGGGAACGGCAGCACGGTCTTGCGGCCGGCGCCAAGACCAAAGGCCTTCAACGCCAGATGCAGCACGACGACCGAATCCTTGCCGCCCGAAAACAGCAGCGCAGGCTTGCTGCATTCGGCGACGAGCTCGCGCAGGATGTGGATCGACTCGGCTTCGAGCCAGTCCAGGTGGTCCATGCGGGACGCGCGGTTGGGCGTCGGGGCGATGACGGTTGAATCGAGCGTGCTGCTCATATGCGTCGTTCCTTGGTTGCTTGGCTTCTTAGTCACGTGGTGGCGCGAAGCATGATAATCAATGGTGTTACAGGGCCGATGAGAGGGCCGATGAGGCCGCGGCGCTGCGATCTTCCACAATGGGAATGATGGTCGTCACATGCAGGCCGCATTCCTTCGTGTCGCGCGATTCCCACCACCACCGTCCGGCTCGGCTATCTTCGCCAGGACGAATGGCGCGCGTGCACGGCTCGCATCCAATGCTCGGATAGCCGCGCGCGTGCAGCGGATTCACGGGGACGTCGAAGGCTTCAAGATACGCC
>NZ_JBAUSA010000910.1:0-8862 GCF_049581465.1 Caballeronia sp.
TGTGCTTGATGATTGGGACTTGCCGCGCCTCACAATCAACCTTGCCTACCCAAGCAGAAAATATCTATCTGCAAAGGTGCGAACGTTCATTGACCTGTTGACTGGAACGTTTCGCGAACGAGACTACGAACGCCTTTGGACGCAGTAGACTGGAACGTTCACTTCGTCGCTGTCCCGGAAGCGCCAGCAACCCACTGTACGGGCCGCTGACGCGCATTTGCGTTAAGAGAATATGACGCCGCCATTGACGTTCAGTGCCTCGCCCGTGATGTATTCGCCTTCCGGTGACGCGAGATAGACAATAGCTGCCGCAATGTCCTCCGGGCGACCAAGCCGACCCAACGGAATGCTGTCCTTTACGTGCTGAACCTGCTTTTCATAGGTGATATTCCGGAGAGTGGCCTCCTCTCTCATCGCCTTTTTGAGCATCTCTGTTTCGGTATTGCCCGGGCAAACCGTGTTTGCCCGTACACCGAACGGGGCCATCTCAAGCGCCAACGCTTCCGTCATGCGCATGACTGCCGCTTTGGTTGCGCAGTAGACCGCGAAATTGGCGAAGCCTTGCTTTGCATACCATGAACCGATATTGATGATGCAGCCATTCTTCTGCTCACGCATTACCCGGGCAGCGGCGCGGCTGCCATTGAAGACACCACGGAAGTTGACGCTGAAAATGCGATCGAATTCTTTGTCAGGCGTATCAGCTAACATCATCATGGTTTGCACTACTGCTGCATTGTTGACAATGAGGTCGAGACGATCATGCTCGCGAACCGTAGAGGCGACGAGCGCGTCCACAGATTCGCCTTCAATCACGTTGACCGAGGCTGCGCAGACGTAACACTCCGGCACCAGCTTTCGGACTTCGTCGATGGTTTCGTCACACGGCGAGAGATCGGCAGCAACGACCCTGGCACCTTCCTGAGCAAGCCGAAGTACGATTCCACGGCCAACACCTCGTGCGGCACCGGTTACGATTGCCACTTTCCCTACCATTCGTTGTGAACTCACAAATTCCTCCGATTTGATCCTGGGAATAAAAAATCTGCTTCAAGGGAGGTCTTTAAAAGGACCCTGGCCTTTGTGGTCATCGATTACGTACAGACACTCCCCCCGTGCGCGCCAATAAACCATGCGCCACAGGTATCCAGTGAATCGAATCACAAAGCGGGTGATTAGTGCTCCCCAATGACTGTGAGTCGCCATGGTGTGTCTCCTCTTTCCGGCGCCGATGGCGCTCAATAGTGCGATTCGGGCGAGCGCCTGTCTGACTCATGGGCGGACGCGGTCTCATCTGACTGGTGTGAGGCAAGGCGACGAGAGAGCCGCGAAATCTCCGTCAGGCGGAAGTCTTCGTGGTTCGGCATGGAATAATTTTTTGCCCCGGTAATTTCCGCAGCAAGCTCGAACGCTCGGGATCGCTCGTTCAGGGAAAGTCGGAGTCCCCGCCGGGTTACTTGACGATGCCGATCTTCGCCCGATCGGTCGTGAGCATGACGGCGATTAGCGCCATCACACCGAAGACAATGTTTTGGGTTGTAGGTGTGACGCCAACCATAACGGTGATAACACGCAGCCACGCGGTAATCACACCTCCTACGAGAGCAGACCCAAGACCACCCACACCGCCTGAAATCGCGGTGCCACCCAACACAACACCAACAATTGAAAGGAGGAGAAGATTGCCCGCGATGGTCGGCGAACTGAAGCCCGTGATCGAACTCAAGAGCACCCCGCCGATCCCCGCGCAGAATGCCGACAACGCGAACACCAGGCATCGGACTCGAGTCGTGTTCACGCCAGACATGATTGCCGTGCGCTCACCAGCGCCGAGCGCGTACAGATCCCGGCCAAACCGTGTGTATCGCAGCACGGCAGCAAGAACAATAGTCGCGCACACCACGACGATAATCGAGTTCGGAACAGGACCAACGCTGCCTGAGATCCATGAAATCAATGAGTCGTCGTCCGGAATGGGAAGAGCCGTGGCGTTCGAGAGAAGCAACGCGAGACCAGTAAGGATGCTGAGCGTCGCCAGGGTCGTGATAAACGAGGGAAGCTGCAACTTCGCGTGAACATAACCCTGGAGCGCTCCGAACAGCAGGGCACCGACAAGAACGATTGGTGTCGCCCACGGGCCAAAGATCGGGTGAAGAAAGACAGTCAGCACACCGACTAACGCGGCTATCCCGGCCACAGACAAGTCGATACTACCGGCGAGGATCGGCAAGGTACTGCCAACCACCAAAATCAGAAGGGGCGCAGCATCCGTGAAGAAGCTGGACAAGCCACCGACCGAAAGCATGCTGGGCGCAAACAGCGAACTGCCTCCTACAAGTAGTACGAGTACGAGCAGAGGGATTAGCCCTCGCGCCTGGGTCGTGTATGTTCCGAAACTGGAACCAAGAGATTTCGCGGCGTTCATCGTTAAGACTCCAATCGTTGGTTAGACCATCGCCCTGACGATGTCTTCTTGGCTCGGCATGACGCCTTGCCGCAGATCATAGGACGCGGTGAATTCGCCATCCCTAAGCACCATGACTCTGTCGGCTAGTTCGAGCGCTTCTTCGCTTGTATCTGCGACAAAAATGATGGACATGCCCTGTCTCGCCTGTTCCCTGATCGCGTCAAAGAGATCGTCGCGAGCGCCAGGGTCAAGACCGCGGCTTGGATGATCGAGTAGAAGAAGCTTGAGCTTTTTCGACATGAGCCATTTTCCGAGCACGACCTTTTGTTGATTACCGCCGCTCAGACGCTCAATCCTGTCCCTGCCGGATGTTGCCTTGACTTTGAGACGCGACATCCATTGACTCGCGGCGGTTTCTTCTGCTCGGTAGTCGACGAGGAAGGCGCTACGCCCATACTCGAGACCGTAGGTGACCACCATGTTCTGTATCAGCGTCCGTCCCGCCAGCATGCCTTCAAGGCGTCGGTTGGACGGCAGGTACGCGATACCGTTCTTGACTGCGTCACGGGGAGAGAGCGACAGTGCGGGGGCGTCGTCGAGCACGATATGTCCAGTGACCGAATCTTCTGCGCCAAAGATGGTGCGGCATAGCTCTTCGGCACCTGACCCCTGAACACCCACCAGCCCGACAATTTCGCCTTTCGCCACATCAAGATCGAGGTTTTTGAACTTGTTTCCGTCAGTGAGCTTCCGGATTTTCAGACGTGGGCTTGCCGGCGCAGGCTTCGTGGACTCAAGAGGTTGGCGCTGCTTGACCTCGCGCTCGTGACCCACCATCAGCCGATAAAGTTCGTCACGGTCGAGGGTAGCAACCTGTTCGTCCGCCACCTTTACGCCGTTGGTCAAAACAATGACGCGATCCGAGATTTCAAGGATTTCGTCGAGGCGGTGCGAGATGAAGACGATAGACGCGCGACTTCTCAAACGCTCGATTTCGCGGAACAGGATCTTGATTTCGTCAGGGTTCAGGACCGAAGTCGGTTCATCGAAAAGGATGATTGGTGGATGGTCCACCAGTTCTTCAATTGCAAGGACCTTCGCCAGTTCTACTTGCTGACGCGCAGCAAAGCTGAGTTCTTCGACGAGCGCTTCCGGGCGAATGTTCACGCCGATCTTTTCGAGTTGCTCACGTGCGGCCGCATATAACGCTTTCCATCGATAGATGCCGCCTCGAGTAGCTTCGTTCGGCTTGTCGATAAAGATATTTTCCGCGACTGTGAGATTCGGAATGAGAGACTGCTCCTGGTGAACCATCCCGATCCCCAGCGAGGTCGCCATTGCCGCGGAACGGATCTTGACGAGCTCGCCGCGCAACAGGATTTCGCCTGAGTCCGGTCCCTGCAGCCCAGCAAGTATTTTCATGAGTGTGGATTTGCCTGACCCGTTCTGGCCGACCAGCCCCAGAACTTCGCCCGCCCGCAATTCGAGATTGAGGTTCTCAAGTGCGACAACCCGCCCAAACCGCTTGTTGATGTTCTTTAGCTCAAGGATGGTAGTCATTTCACGACCCTCAACTTACGACGGAGGTGGTAGCTGGTCACACCGACAGCCACGAGGATGACGGCACCACTAATAATGTTGCGCGAGTACGGGCCGGCGCCGATCTGGATCAAACCGTTGCTCAGCACCTCAAGGATCAACGCGCCCAAGGCTGAATGAAGTGCTCCCCCACGACCCCCGCTCAGCACCGTGCCACCGACAACAGCAGCGCTGATCGCAGGGAAGAGCTGGCCTGCGCCGATATCGGCATTGCCGTTACCGAGCTGGGCGGAAAGAAGGATCCCGCCGAAAGCCGCAATACCACCGGAGATAACGAAGGCGATAAACTTGTATCGCTTTACCGGAAGACCCGACGCGACGATAATCCCTTCATCTCCACCGATCGCGTAGATCATCCGGCCGAGCCTGGTGTATTTAAGCACTACATATGCGGCGGCCACGACTGCGATTGCGATATAGAAGGTCAGGCTCATGCCCGCGATCCGCACGGACGACAATCCAATCACCAGGGGCTCATGAATCGTCGGAACCCTGTCGGGAAAGAGAACCGCAGCCACCCCGAGTCCGATAAACCACATGCCGAGGGTCACGATCAGGGAAGGCGTCTTTCCGAATACATGCAACGCTCCGTTCAGTGCGCCGAACGCCACCCCAATGAGGACCGCGATCAAGATCCCCAGGATCCCGAAGTCGTTGCCGTTGATTCCGTTTGCCACCAGCAGCGCGAGCGTCATGCTCGCTGCTGCAATGATGCCCTGCATAGAGAGATCGATCGCTCCAAGCAAGATCACGAAGCTTATCCCTACTGCAAGGGTCGACGGAACAGCCACTGCCTCGAGAATCGATTTGAAGTTACCGATGCTGACGAAGCTCCCCGTGACCGCTTGGAACACGATGACCATCAACACCAAGGCGATTAATGGCCCCTTGTTTTGGAAGGTCTTCAGTGAGAAGCCTCGACTTCTTTCGAAGTGCGCAGCGTCACTGCTGACTCTATGTAAAATCGACATGATGTCTCCGCAAGAATGCTTACTTATTTAGCGGCGTTGACGCCTGCTGGGATCTCGCCTGCCGAGTACTTCCAGAAGTCCTTTTTCACATCGGCATAGGTGTATTTCGGCGCATTCGCCTTCAATGCAAGGAAATGATCGACGTTATCCCTGGTCACGATCTCCTGCTTGAGGTAGAAGTCTCGCTGTGCCTTCGTCAACTTGTCGGGCTGGATATCTCCGTCGGCTGCGGCACGCGCCAACGCCATGCTTACCGCGCCTTGCATAACGGCGTCATTCCAGACCGTTGCCAACATGTCGCCGCTCTTTACCATGTCCAGACCTACCTTTGAGCCATCGGAACCGGTCACGAGCACTTTCCCATTCAGCTGCTTTTCACGAAGCGCCGCGACAGCGCCGCGCGCCATCGCATCGTTGGAAGCGAAAATGCCATTAAGGGAATCGCCGTAACGCGCGAGCCATGTCCGGGTAATGGTCTGGGCTTTCGTTTCCTGCCAATCGCCAACCTGGGTGTCAACGAGCTTCATGCCGGGGCATTCAGCCAAGGCTTTCTTCAAGCCCTCTATCCGCTGAAAGGCCGGCGGTGTCGAAGGCACGCCTTCGATAGCGGCAATTTGCCCCTTCCCCTTCAAGGCCTTGCAAAGTGCCATTGCCTGGAGGTAACCAGACTCAACGCCGTCAAATGACGTGTGAGCGACCCATTTGTTATTTCCCGTGTCCCATGGGTGAAGGTTTTCTGGTCTGTTCCAGACAGTTACAACATACACGCCCGCTTTTGCCGATCGTTCAACGACGGCCTTTACATACGCGTTGGAAGTGGAGTTGGTGACAAGAGAGCAATCTGTGCAGCCGCCGGCGTACACCGCTCCGAGTTGCGCCAGCAGTTGATCACCTTGATAGTTGTCCGCAATAACGGTTGCCTTGTTCCCGACTGACTGCGCGATGTCGTCCACACCCCGAAGATACTCGGCCCAGTACTCGGAGGCGGTTTCATCAATGCCCGCAATGAGTTTCCCGTTCGGGTTGGCGGCCATGGCTATGGGGGAGTTAACCGCTATTCCACCCATAAAAGCAGCGGCAGAAATAATCCCGGCAAGCAGCCGAACACGTGCCTTAAGGTTAGATTTCATCTTCGTCTCCTGATTGAATATGCGCTGATTTCGCGTGCTTCGATGTGAGTAACTGCCGGCACGATATTTGAATTTCTTCGGGTTGCATCGCAAATAAAGAACCTCAGTGGCCGTGTTGAGACGATAGGTTCAGCCGCCTATAAATAGAAGGGAAGCAACATTAAATGACTTTTCCGCGAGACGGAAGAATCATAAGGATTACCCTGAATTTGAGCCGTTAAATTGTCGCGGAGCCGCGCGCAGCCATGCGCACGCTCATTCTTCCTCCAGGTGGAAATTACATTTATGCTGCGGCTGCTTTCAATGCGTGGGAGGCGGCTCTATAGTCCACCACACTAATCGTGGCAGAGGCACAGTGCTACAAATTTTCGCGCGATGCGTCACGTCAAAACAATGTATGTACTAAGGCGAAGCATGATCAAACATATCGTCATGTGGCAGATCAACGGTTCAACGGCCGACACCAAGCTGGAAGCTATTACGTTAGTCAAGCGGGCCTTCGAGTCGCTCAATGGGAAAATTCCTGGAATGCGAATACTGGAAATTGGAGTCGATGTAAGCAACGTCGACTACGCCTGCGATGTCGTGCTCTACTCCGAATTCGAATCAGATGAGGCTTTGGCAGGTTACGCGAGCCATCCTGAGCACTTGCGAGTGAAGGAAGAGATAGGCGGTGTTCGCATCGCAAGGCACCAGGTCGACTATCAGCCGTCGACTTAAACGTATCGGTCATTTCGAGCGCGCCAACTGATGGTGTCGTCCGCAATCATGGGGCGGCGTTAGTTCAAGACATTGAGCTTTATGCAGTTGGTCAGTTGATCAGGTAACAGTCGTCCGAGTGTCTCTGCAGGAGTCAGACTTTATGAATTCGGTATGCATCGTGAACACTGCGTTCGCAAATCTTTTTCGGGACGATGAACCCGCCGTCAACGCCGCGGGCAATGCCGAGTTCACAGACCTTTTGAAGACATCCGTCGACGGCGGTACGAGTGTTGTGGATCTGGGAGCTGTCGCACGGACTTGCCGGAGCGAGGAACGTCGTGGGCAACTGCGAACGCTCGTTAGCGAAGCGCGGACCCGGTATCCCGGAATCGTTTTCCAGGTCGCCGGAAACAGTCTCTTCGAGCTCAAGCTGCTTCTTAAGCACTTTGCATGGCTTGACGCTGACATTGTCTCTGTCCCGGTGGGCGTCTTTTGCGAAGAGGGGGCTGTCGCTCTGCTTCGAGCTCAAAGGCGTGAAACTGAAAGGCTTCGGAAACAACTTGCTCTGGATGTAGATGATCTTTCGCTTGTGTTCCGCGCGGTGACATTGCAACACGACGGCTTGTTCGATAGCCGGCTACGCATGAACTTCTGCTTCGGTCAGAAGTGTGGCGTGCCGTCGGATCGGGACGCTTTCCTCTTTTTTGCGGAGACACTCAGGAGGCTCGCCCCAGAGGCAACATGGTCTGGCCTCGGGAGTGGAAGCACCGAACTGAAGGTAGCCCAGTGGTCGATCGAAATGGGCGGCCATTGCAAAGCCACAGTCGCGAAGGAGCAGGGCGTGTTAAGCCAGAATGGTTCACGCGGGTTCGCGACGCTGTCCAAAGTAACTGATCTTTGCAAGGAATACGGCCGAAGGCCGGCGTCGTTCGAAGAGGCAAGAAATGTACTCTCGCTCGAGGCAGCAACCTTAACTTCCTGTGTCTAAAGGACGCGTAAAACGCGGGCGCTAGACAAGGATCGAGGCCTGATCGGATTTCTTTAGGACGGAGACGTTTTTATGAAAAGACTCGAACGAAAAACCGCCATTATCACCGGTGCCGGTACAGGCATCGGTCGGTCTACGGCTCTGCGCTTTGCGGAAGAAAACGCACGTGTCGCAGTTTTTGATGTCGTGAATACCGCGGGCGAAGAGACGGTGGCGCGTATCAAGGAAGCCGGTGGCGACGCTATCTTCGTGGCTGTTGATGTCACTGAAGAAGCACAAGTGCGCGCCGGCGTAGAGGAGGTTGTTCGCCGGCTTGGGCCCCCCGATATTCTGGTGAACAACGCGGCGATCACGGGAGCCAACAAGCTCGCTCACGAAGTAAGCGTCGACGAGTGGGACAAGGTTTTTTCTGTGAATGTGCGGGGTTCGTTTCTGTGCACGAAACATGTGGTGCCACACATGATGCAAAAACGCGCCGGGGCCATTGTCAACTTCTCTTCTATCTACGCGCTCATTGGTAACAACGACATCCCCCCGTATCACGCGACCAAGGGTGCAATTCTGGCAATGACGAAAACGGATGCCTTGTGCTACGCGCAATACGGAATCCGTGTCAACGCTGTTCACCCCGGTTCGACGAAGACGCCGCTGTTTATGAAAGCCGGCGAGACGTATCCGGGGGGACTTGAGGTTTATCTCGACATGATGACGAAACTTCACCCTTTGCGACTCGGCGAGCCAATTGATGTTGCTAACTGTGTCCTGTTTCTCGCGTCGGACGAGGCTGGCTTTGTGACCGGAACCAGCCTCGTCTGTGACGGCGGATACACCGCGCAGTAATGCTACGTGCTGTTTATGTAAATACAGAATCGGAGATAACAAATGCGGCTCAAGGATAAAGTTGTGCTGATCACTGGCGGCGCCCAAGGGATCGGTTACGGGATCGCCTCAAGGCTCGCTCGCGAGGGTGCACGTTTGAGTATTGTCGATATACATCTCGAACAAGCGCAGAAGGCCGCCGACGAGCTCAAAAGAGCGGGCGCGGAAGCGATCGCTGTTCGCGCC
>NZ_JBAUSA010000911.1:0-6481 GCF_049581465.1 Caballeronia sp.
CGGTCGCCCATGATCCGACCGAATTGAACCGTCAAGGACCGGACAGCGGGACGCAATATCGCTCGGCGATTTTTCCGGCCAATGACATGCAAAAGCAGGTTGCTGAGAGTTACATCGCGCAATTGAACAAGGCACACGTGTTTCCTGCGCCTATCGTGACGAAGACCGACATGCTCACGGGCTTTTACCCGGCCGAGAACTATCACCAGAATTACCTGACGCTGCATCCGGATCAGCCGTACATCGCGATCAACGATATTCCAAAGGTGAATAATCTAAAGCGCTTGTTTCCGAGTGTGTATCTCGACAAACCCGTGCTGCTAAACGTGGCGTCACAGTAGCCACAAAAAAAGCGCGGAGAACCTTGAGTTCGCCGCGCTTTCGTCGCATTGATGCAGACGCTTATGGTGAGGATTGCGACGCTTGCGTGCTCTTGCGCATCTTTGCCACTTCGGCTGGGGAAACCGCCGGCGCGCCGTTGTTCCATCCGGCGCGAATGAAGGTCAGTACGTCGGCGATCTGCTGGTCGTTAAGCACCTGCTCGTATTTCGGCATGGGATATGCGGCCGGAATGCCCTGTATCACGAG
This sequence comes from Caballeronia sp., assembly GCF_049581465.1. GTDB lineage: Bacteria > Pseudomonadota > Gammaproteobacteria > Burkholderiales > Burkholderiaceae > Caballeronia. Next base: position 589 of record NZ_JBAUSA010000911.1, read on the forward strand.
ATCGTGCGTGCCGTTCAGCGTGACGTTGATCAGCGACGACGCGTCCTTCTCCAGCACGTTTGGATTTCCGGCTAGCGGCGCCAGCAGCGGAGCGAACGCCCGGCCGTCGACGCCATGGCAATGCATGCAATAGGCCGTGTAGACCCTGGCCCCGGCGTCGGTAGCCGGATGCGCGAGCAGCGCCACGCTCGCCTTTGGATCGTAGGCGTAGGCCGGTGCGTTCGTACCACCCGCGGCCGGTAACGACTTCAAATACGCCGTCATGGCAGCCACATCCTGGTCGTTCATGCCCTGCGTGCTGTGGTTGATCACGTCCGTCATCGATCCGAATGCGGACGCATGCGCGTTGGCTCCGGTCTTGAGGAACGACGTCAGTTCAGCATCCGACCAGCGGCCGAGCCCGACATTCTGTTCGCCCGTCAGGTTCGCGGCGAACCAGCCGTCGAGCGCTGCGCCCGTGAGGTATGCGCTCCCGCTCTCATCGAGCGCCTTCTCCTGGAACGCGACTCCGCGCGGCGTATGGCACGAACCGCAGTGCCCAAGACCTTGAGCCAGGTAAGCGCCTCGATTCCACGCGACATCCTTGCCGTCCTTGTCGCGATACACGGTTTTGTCGAGGAACACCATGTTCCAGAACGTCAGCGGCCAGCGCATGTTCAGCGGAAACGGAATATCCGAAGGGCGATTGGCTTGATGCACCGGTGCGACGCCCTTCATGAAGTACGCGTAAAGCGCCGCCACGTCGTCGTCGCGAACCTTGGCGTAGGACGGGTAAGGCATGGCCGGATAGAGATTGTGTCCATCCTTCGATACCCCTCGACGCAACGCGCGGTCGAAGTCTTCCTCGGTCCAACCGCCAATCCCTGTGTCGGGGTCGGGCGTAATGTTGGTCGTATAGATCTTGCCCATGGGGGTCGTCATCGGCAGGCCGCCGGCAAACGGCTTGCCTTTGGGCGCGGAGTGACACGCAACGCAATCGCCGGCTTTGGCGAGGTACGCGCCACGGGCGACTTGTGGATCGTCGGCATGAGCCAGCAAGGGCATGACGAACGCAAGGATCGCGATTGATTTTGCAATCATGGTGTCGGCCCTCATGCGCTAAGCAATTGACGGCCGACGGGCAACTGCCGAAGGCGTTTGCCGGTAGCGGCGTAAATCGCATTAGTGAGCGCGGGCGCGAGCGCCGCCGTACCCGGCTCGCCGATACCCCCCGGCGCCTCTGCACTCCTGATGATATGCACGTCGATAGTAGGTGTCTGGTCGATCCGCAGAATGCGGTAATCGGTGAAGTTGGACTGCTCCACGCGCCCGTCCTTGATCGTGATCTCGCTATAAAGCGCTGCCGTGATCGCGAAAATAACGCCGCCCTGAATCTGCGCCTCGATGGTGTTCGGGTTCACCACCATGCCGCAATCCACCGCGCAGACCACGCGATTGACAGCGACTTCGCCATCGCCATTCACCGTGACGTCGACCACCATGCTGAGGAAGCTGCCGAACGCGTGCATGACCGACACGCCGCGTCCCTGACCCTTGGGCAACGTGTTGCCCCAGCCTGCGGCCTGCGTCGCGACATCGAGGACGTTCTTCGCCCGCGGGGTTTTATCGAGCAGGTCACGCCGGTACTTGACCGGATCGGTCTTGGCCTGAGCCGCGAGTTCATCGATAAAACTTTCCACCACGAAGGTGCTGCGGGTCGGACCGACACCGCGCCAGAATGCGGTGGGGATGTCCATCGGCTCCTGGCGTACATAGTCGATCAACTGGTTCGGCAAGTCGTAGGGGAGATCTGACGCGACTTCCACGGCGTCGGGATCAAGTCCATTCTTGAATGCGGGCGGTGCGAAGCGCGCCAGGATCGACGAACCCACGATCCGGTGTTGCCATGCAATCGGCTTCCCGTTTGCGTCGAGACCGGCTGCGATCGTGTCGTAGTAGTAGGGGCGATACATGTCGTGCTGGACGTCTTCCTCGCGCGTCCAGACGACTTTCACGGGCGTATTCAGTTGCTTGCCGACTTTAAGCGCCTGGGCGATGAAATCAGTTTCCAGCCGCCGGCCAAAGCCGCCACCGAGCAAATGGTTGTGCACCGTGATCTTGTCGGCGGGAAGGCCAGTGATTCTTACGCCAGCGTCGACAGCACGCGTGGGCACCTGGGTGCCTACCCAGATATCGCAAGCATCCGCACGCACGTACACCGTGCAGTTGACCGGCTCCATCGTGGCGTGGGCCAGGAACGGTTGCTGGTACACCGCGTCGACGCGCGTCTTGGCATCGGCAAAGCCCTTGGTCACGTCGCCGTCCTTACGTGCGACCGCACCGTTTTGCTTCGATGCGTTCGCCAGTTCCTGAACGACCTTAGCCGTGGAGTACGAGGCACTGCGCCCCTCGTTCCACTTGATATCGAGTGCGGCCGCACCGCGTTTCGCCGCCCACGTGTGATCGCCGATCACGGCCACGCCGTTGTCGATCTTGATCACCTGGCGTACGCCGGGAATCTTCTTCGCATTGGTATCGTCGACACTAACAAGCGTGCCACCGAACACCGGACTATTCACAATCGCCGCATAAACCATATCCGGCAGCCGCACATCGAGGCCGAACATTGCGGTGCCGTCGACCTTCTCCGGTGAGTCGAGACGCTTGACTGTCGTGCCGATCAGCTTGAAATCCTTAGGCTCTTTCAAGGTCACGTTCTGCGGCGCGGGCAGTTTTGCGGCGGCATCCGCCAATTGTCCGTAACCGATCCGCCGGCTGCTTGCCGCGTGCACGACTTCGCCGCTCTCGGCGTGGCATGTCGACGGGTCAACTTGCCATTGTTGCGCGGCAGCGGAAATCAGCAGCACGCGCGCGGTCGCGCCGGCCCGGCGCATGGGCTCCCATGCATAGCGGATCGATGTGGAACCACCCGTGAGCTGGCCGCCGAGCAGCGGGTCCGAGAAGAGCTTTTCGTTAGGCGGCGCGTGCGCGATCACGACGGTGTCAAGCGGCACTTCCAGTTCTTCGGCGATCAGCATGGGGATCGACGTATAGACGCCCTGGCCCATCTCGACCTTCGGAATAATGAGCGTCACCTTGCCCGTCGAATCGATTTGAACGAACGCATCAGGCTCGAATACACCGCTTTGCGGCGCTTCGTCGCCGTCGCCGCCGATCACCGATTTGCCCTTGGGCGCATCGCCCTGGCTCGCCGCGGGCAGGCTGAAACCAAGCATCAGGCCGCCGCCGGCCGCAGCGCCTATCGAGACAGTGAGCTTCAGGAACGAACGCCGGTTCACGCCGCGTGGCGCGCGACGGTTTTGTGCAACGAGTAGTCCTCGCGACATGTCACGCCTCCTTCGCAGCGTGCTTGATCGCGGCGCGGATGCGGTTGTAGGTGCCGCAGCGGCAGATGTTGCCGGCCATGGCCGCGTCTATGTCGGCATCGGATGGATTGGAGTTCGAAGCAATCAACGATGCCGCCGACATGACCTGGCCTGACTGACAGTACCCGCATTGCACGACATCGAGCGCAAGCCACGCGTCCTGCACTTTCTTGCCCGCAGGCGTCGTGCTGACGGCTTCGATCGTCGTGACTTTGCGATTTCCCACGGCTGCAATCGGGAGGACGCAGGAACGCACGGCCTGGCCATCCAGATGCACAGTACAGGCGCCACATTGGGCGATGCCACAACCAAACTTGGTTCCGGTCAGTCCGACCAGATCGCGCAAAACCCAGAGAAGCGGCATGTCGGGTGGGGCATCGACGGTATGAGACTGGCCGTTTATGTCGAGGGTGGTCATCTGCAGCTCCTGAGGGCGTTGGCGAATTTTTATGTGTTTGTGCGCAAGCTTCTTATACAAGAATTTAAATTTTCTTGCAGTGTCGCTCGCCATGCGCCGCGCGGGTCAGATCCTAGTGCGCGTCAGATCACGGTTCTGCTTGCTAGCTTAGTTCCAGGCTTTAGCACTATTCTTGTAATTCTTCGGCCCGGCGCACATGTCAATTTACTCTGGCTAGACAAAGCTTGTTGATTCGCCGAATACACTGTGATGCTAGATTCATCTACGAGAGGATCGACATGAGCGCTCTCTTTACTCCTTCAACGCTGCGCAGCGTTACCCTTCCAAACCGCATTGTCGTGTCGCCCATGTGCCAATACTGTGCGCAGGACGGCAAGGCGGATTCATGGCACCTGATTCATCTCGGCGGCCTGGCGCTATCGGGCGCGGGCATGTTGTTCATCGAGGCAACGGCCGTGGAAGCAGGGGGGCGCATTACACCCGGCGACCTGGGCCTATACGACGACGCAACCGAACATGCGCTCAAGCAGGTGGTGGACGCTATCCGGCTGCATTCAAGAATTCCCGTGGCGATCCAGTTGGCCCACGCGGGGCGCAAGGCGTCGAGCCACGTACCTTGGGACGGCGGCCAGCAGATTCCCGTGTCCGAGGGGGGATGGGTCACCGATGCGCCGTCCGCCGTGTCGCAAAAGGAAGGTGAAGCGTTGCCGCGTGCACTCGATGCAGCCGGCCTCGAGCGCATCAAGCGCGCTTTCGTGGAAACGGCGAAACGGGCCGACCGCATTGGCGTGGATGCCATCGAGTTGCATGGCGCACACGGCTATTTGCTGCATCAGTTTCTCTCGCCTATTTCGAATCATCGGACTGACGAATATGGCGGTTCGCTGGAAAATCGCATGCGCTATCCGCTTGAAGTATTCGATGCCGTGCGGGCCGCGATTCCCGCGCACACGCCAGTCGGTATGAAGGTCTCTGCGACCGATTGGGTGGAGGGGGGCTGGGATGTGGAGCAAACCATCGCGTTTGCGAAGGCGCTGAAGGAGCGCGATCTCGACTGGATCGACGTGTCGTCGGGCGGAGTTTCTCCGCTGCAAAAAATCGTCCTCGGACCCGGCTATCAGGCGCCGTTCGCCGCGTCGATCAAGGCAGCGACGGGACTCAACACGATCTCGGTTGGCCTGATCACCGAGCCGCATCAGGCCGAAGAGATTATCGCTAGCGGCAAGGCCGATTATGTCGCGCTTGCGCGAGGCATGCTCTACGATCCGCGTTGGGGCTGGCACGCGGCCGCGACGCTAGGCGCGACTGTCGACGCTCCGCGGCAATACTGGCGCGCGCCGCCGCGCGAGCACGCCAAGCTGTTCGGCGATGTCGTGTTCGGCGCGCGGTGATACGTGTATGCGGGACTTGTGCGGGACTTGTTCAAGCCGCCACCCTGTTGCCGGTCTTTGCGTTAAAGCGCTTGTATGGCAAGCATGAAGTTGTCGACCTTGCGCGAGAATGACTCCTTGCTGCCTTTGAGGTTTTGCTCGGTGCAAATGCCGGTAAAAAAAACCGTCACCAGGTCGGCGATTGCGGCGGCATCCGTTGCCGGTTTCTCCGCCTCGATGTTCCTGATCAGGAAGCGCCGGATTTTCGCCCGGCTTTCGCTCACGATGACCTGCGCTTCTGCCGGAAGCACCGCGAATTCACGAATTGAGTTCACAGCAAAGCAACCCTTCCTGCCGTGCGAGCCGCTCATGCACAGCCTGAGGAAAGCTTCGACGTTGTGCCAGCCAAGAGACGTGGCCGAGAGCAACTCGCCGCCCTCACGATGTTCCAGGTAGTGGCGAAGACTCGCGAGGAACAAGTCTTCCTTGCTTGCGAATTCCGCATACAGGCCTGACTTGTTCACGCCTGTGGCAAGTTCGAGATCCTGCAAGCTGGTGTCGGCGAAGCCATGTTCCCAAAAGACGGGAATACTCTTCTCGAGCACGCCGTCACGGCTGAATTTTCTAGGTCGTCCCATTTCGCCAGTACCGTCGATTGAACCGTTGGGTTCAATATTATCTGCTGAAACCGCGAGTCAGGTTGTCAGACTACGCGACGCGTGCATGCTACAGGAAAACAC
>NZ_JBAUSA010000912.1:0-4046 GCF_049581465.1 Caballeronia sp.
GGTTTGATACCCCGATCGCGCAATCGCTGCCGGTGTGGTTCGGAGTCGTATCCGCGATCGGCATAGACGGCCTGAGGCTTTTTCAAAGGGCGACCGCGAATTCCACGGACGGGTGGAATCGTGTCAATGAGCGGCAACAATTGTGTGACGTCATTGCGATTGGCACCGGTCAAGATGATCGAGAGTGGCACCCCGTTGGCGTCGGTAGCGACATGGTGCTTGGAGCCCGGTCGCGCACGCTCTACGGGGTTCGGCCCGGTTTTTGGGCCGCCCCGATGTACTGCGGGAGTATGTGGTTGAATTACTGGGCGAACGTGAGGCTGTGCTGATCGTGGATGAGACCGGTTTCGTCAAGAAGGGGCAGCACTCGGCCGGTGTGCAACGCCAGTACAGCGGCACTGCAGGCCGTATCGAGAACAGCCAGATCGGTGTGTTCCTCTGCTATGCCGGGCGTGGCGGAAGCGCGTTTATCGACCGCGAGCTGTATGTGCCCAAGGCCTGGACCGATGACCGTGTGCGCTGCAAGGCAGCGGGCATTCCCGAGTCGGTGGAGTTTGCAACGAAGCCGCAACTCGCGCGCAGCATGCTTGAGCGGGCGCTGGATGCAGGTGTGCCGTGCGGGCTGGGTCACGGGTGATGAAGTCTACGGCGGCGACCATCACCTGAGGCTATGGCTCGAGACGCGCGGCCAGTCTTTCGTGTTGGCCGTCGCGAAGAACGAACCTCTGTGGTGGCAGGGTCCCGACTACGTACGGGCCGACCGGATCGCCGAAGCCCTGCCGGCACGGGCGTGGCGACGCCTGTCAGCGGGTGCCGGTGCAAAGGGCGAGCGCCTGTATGACTGGGCGCTGACCCCGCTGTGGCGCTTGCAGACCACCGCCGAAGAGCGCCGCTTCGGGCATTACCTGCTGGTACGGCGCAGCCTTGATGAGAAACGCGAGCATGCGTATTACGTCGTGTACGCGCCGCGCAACAAAGCCACACGGCAAACCCTGGTCAACGTCGCGGGCCGCAGGTGGGAAATCGAAACCGGCTTCGAGGCGACCAAGGGCGAATGCGGGCTCGATCAATATGAGGTACGCCGATGGCAGGGCTGGTAACGCCACATCACGCTGGCCTTGCTGGCCTATGCCGTGCTCGTCACCCTGCGGGTGCGCGGCAAAAAAAACACCTGAAGGTTCGGTGCCGCTCAGTGTGCAGGAGATCCGCCGACTGCTATGCCGCCTCCTATGGCGCGGCGCTCACTCCATCGAGTACGTGTTGTCATGGTCGGTATGGCGTCGCAGGCATCAATACCGCGCACAGCAGTGCCACTATCGGCGACGCGGCTGCGTATCAACAGTTCCTTTGCATCTACGGCTGTAGTATTAGAAGCTGTTGCGAAATTAGTTAAATGAAGGCTTTAGACGAGTCCAACAAATCAACGCACAAGCTAAAGATAGGAAGGCTTCGTGGATATGAGCATAGCGTTCGTAGCGAATCTTCAAGCGTCGAAACGAGTGAAGCCAGGCGATAGAGCGCTCGACTGGCCAACGCGTTTTACCCAGTCCGCTGCCATGGGGCGAGCCGATTTTCGCAAGCAACGGTTTGATGCCGCGTTTGCGCAAGCGTCGCCGGTGTGGCTCGGAGCTATAGCCTCTGTCGCCCTGAACTGTTCGCGGCTTGCGCAGGGGTCGACCGCGCTTGCCTCTTATTGGTGGAATGGCCTCGACCAATGCCTCAAGCTGAGTGATGTCATGGCGGTTCGCTCCAGTCAGGATAACCGCGAGCGGGATGCCTTGCGCGTCGACAATGAGATGGTGCTTGCTGCCGAGCTTGCGCCGGTCCGTGGGATTGGGCCCGGTTTTTTTCCCGCCAACATGGCGCGCACTGAAGAACTGTCGACAAGTACTCGCGTTAAATCCAGCTCCCCGCGCCGGCGCAGTTCTGCGAGCATGGTCTCGTGGATGCGCTGCCAGACACCGGCTTCTTGCCACGCGACCAGTCGCCGCCAGCAAGCCGTGCCGGAACCGCAACCCATTTCCTGCGGTAGCAAGTTCCACGCAATACCGGAACGCAGCACAAACACGATGCCCGTCAGTACCGCTCGGTCGGGTATTGGTTTGCGCCCGGCGTATCGGCGATTGCGAGGTGCGCGCGCGGGCAGCAGTGGTTCGATCAGTGACCACAATTTTTCGTCTATAAGTTCTTTAGGCATCGCTTCCTGTCAGGCAAAACAAGACATGAAGTTAACACCGACTCGAAAAAGTTAACAGTCCCTATGGGTAATTTTGCAACAGCCTCTTAGGTCGTGCCTGCTGCCTGTGTCGCACATGGCGCTTACTGCCCGGTCCGCACAATCGGGTGCTGGTGCCACAGGCGACCGGGATGCGTGCCGAACCCGAAAATCCTGTGCCGGGTACATTACTCATAGGTCAGAAATGTAGGCGACAGATGGATGTCTGAAAAACGACCGCACAAGGTCTGGGTTTTGCTGAACCTGGGCAAGTTGCTCGTGAATCCTCGGGCCGAGCTTTTCACCCCTGCGCAAGGGATTTCGCGCGACGCCTGTGCGCTTCACGTGGCTCCACACTAACTCGTCCGGGTTGAGGTCCGGCGCATAACCGGGCAGAAAGTGCAGGGTCAGTTTGCCGTTGGTACTGGCAACGTAGTCGTTCACGACAGCCTTTTTGTGTGCTGGCAGTCCGTCGACGATCAGATGAATCGGCCTCTTACGATTGAACATCAACTTCTTGAGCAGCGTGACGAACAGTTCACCACTGAGTCCCCCTTCGTACGTCGCAAACCAGAAGGCACCCTTCGAGCTGACTGCGGATGCTGCACTCATACTCTGCCGTTGGCCGGGACGCTCTACGACGGGTGTTTCGCCGCGCGGCGCCCAGGTCTTGCCATGCACCGAGTCAGCCCGAAAGCCCGATTCGTCCCAGAAGAAGATCTCCGCCTTCTGCTCACGAGCCAGTCTGGCAATAGATGGATACGTGTCGTGCTGCCAGCGCTCGATTGCCTCTGGATCGCGCTGGTAAGCACGCTGCAATGGCTTTTGCGGCGTAAGGTTCAGGCGCGCCAGCATCGTGCCGATCGACGCGAGGCTCAGCGTGGTGCCGAATTTGCGCCGCACCAGTTCGCGCACCAGGTTGCGCGTCCACAGTCCGAAGTCAAAGCCGTACTGCATTGGATTCTTACCATTGATCCAGCGCAGCACCTGCTGTTCCTGGGCCGCTGTGAGTTTGCGCGGGCGGCCTGTCGCCCGGCTTGAGCGCAATGCACGTACACCTCGCCCTCGTCCCCGGGCCTTCGCCCGCAGCTTATATGCCCACGAGCGATGCATCCCGAACGACGCCGCAACCGCATCGGGGTGTTCCCCCTCATTCATGCGATCAAGGGCAAGCATGCGCATCTCTTCAAGGATGTTGTGCGCCAGACTCCTGCCATCTCGTTTCATAGTCCATCGCTCCACCGCGTGACATAACACGATAGATCAGCATCCACGGAATTTGTTCCCTAACTTACTGACCTATGAGTAAGCATGCTGGCGAAGACTTCGAACGGCGAGTGGAATGCGTGTGTGGCACGAGGCCGGCTGTTGAGACTGTCGGCGATGGCGTCGAGGTCATCCTGACTGTAGACCGAGAGGTCAGTGCCCTTGGGCAGTAGTGGCGCAGTAGGCCGTTGGTGTTCTCGCAGGTACCCCGCTGCCAGCGGGCTGTGAGGGTGGTAAGTAGGCCCGAGGGGTTTCACCTCAAGCCTCTCGCAGAACCGTACGTGAGACTCTCGCCTCATACGGCTCCCGTCAGCCAACCGGTGACCCAACGACACGCCAGTGAACGAACACCGTGGGTAGACAGCCGCCATCTTGCGTAGCCAATCAGCGCTACGCCGTTTGTGTCGCGACAGTGTCTTGTACTTCCGTCGGGCCCAGCGCTCGAGCTTCCGATCCATATATTGGAAGATCGCGTGCATCGCCGTTCGATAGACCGCCCCATAGTAATTCCACCACCCTTGTATCGTCGGATTGCATTGCTGCGCGAGGTCATTAAGCGTGGCTG